>NZ_QUDI01000017.1:0-101989 GCF_003477465.1 Parabacteroides sp. AF48-14 | reverse complement strand
TTCGCGAACTGCCCGGGTAGCGACGATGGATATATTTGTTGACATGGAGGGCGGTTCGCGAACCGCCCCTACGAGGCCTGTTTGTTTCATATTTGGCAAATAATGAATCAATAACGGATAAACATCGGTCCTCTATTGTATGTTACGGCTGTATTCTTTCTATGTCACAACTGTCTTCCTTCTATGTTACAGTTGGATTTCTTTTGTTTCACGGCTGTAACATGAATAGCGGGTAGGTATGGAAGTAGTACACATCCCGTATCGTCTATTCTATCTGCCGGGTTATTCATTCCTTTACGGAACTATAACCCCATGAAGTACTGCAATACCATTTCTCAGGCAATCTTGGCAAATCAATTCAAGTGGTTCGGAAGTGTGTGGGGGAGAGAGTCTTTTTGTCTGGGTTTGCTCTCTTCTTCGTTAAGTAGCTCGTTATTGTACAAGGGAGTATTTAGGTGCGTTTATCGTGTAAGAAAATGAGGCTTGTTTGAAAAAGTGTAGGGAAAATATTGCGGTCAAATTGTCCTTTTGCAGGGGCGGTTGCTTTCAATATGTTGATATGTAGTGTGTTGGAAGATAAGAGGGGCGTCTTTAGACTGTACACACTTTTCCAAGGTTTCTTAATGAAAAAGGGGAGCTAAAGCAACCGCCGGTGTTTATGATGGGCAGGCAGAGGGGCTAAGGAGTGGTTGTACTATGAGTATCGTAAACGCAGGGGCGTATCGGGAAGCCATCGCAGGGATAAAATGTGTTCTTTGGTCGGATATAGCTTCCCCCTTGCGCGTCTTTACGAGCGAATTCAAAGTTGTACGAAGCATTGTCATCGCCATTCACATTTCCTGCCGTCCACGAATAGCCGATAGGTTCGCCTATGTTTGCTTGATATGCGTTGGCCCAATCATTCCAGTCACGATAGCCTGTCTCCGGAAATATGATTGACTGAAGTTTGTCGGGATTGGTATAGAATTCGTACAAGCCTTTTGAATATATCCCGTTTTTCCCGCATGCATCGATATTCTGATCATAATCCGCAATGTTTGCAACTTGCACGTCATACCACTCGAAAGGTGTGTTTGTGTTGTCTCCTGTGGTAGTAAAGCCTGTAAAGGCATCAAGTAAGGTACTTGATAACCTACAGGACATGGGTCATAGACCGTCTTGAGACTGGGAATGTTGGGATTCGCCTCAATTCGGCCTTGCCACAAATTGCGATATATATCATTGTCGCTAAGGTAGGGATATGTAATGTTCGGATTGGAATTATCGTTCACTTTACGTTTGGGATTATGCCATTTTTGTGGATTCTGTATGAGGAGGCCTGCGTCTATGGCCGATCGTGTAGTGTAGCGTGCATCATCGGCAACCGTTTCGGCTGAGAGCATTGGAGGATTCGATGGATCAGACCAGGAACCATCACTATTATGAGAATAGTATCGAAGTTTATTAGTTATATTCGCTGTTGCACCAACGAAAGGATCCTTTCGCCCCCATTGATAGTAGGGGTTGTTGCCACGCGTAAAGGCGATGTGTGATTTTTGTTCAAGTTCTATGGTCTTTACCAGTGTACCGGCAGTGAATTTCACCGTACACTTGCGCGCTTTGTAATATTTTATTGTATCGCCGTGATCGGAACACCATCCTAAGTTCACCGGCATGAACAAATTCTTATGAGAGCCATGGTCGGTAACTTCTATATTCTTATCATCTTCCTTAAGATAGCTGAAATTGGTAACCCAAATGTGCCAGCTCCACATCACTGGTGGAAAAGTTATTCCATTTACATTGCCAGAACCCAGTGCTATCACTGCATTCCCTTGCTTTATATTCGATTTGTCAATGCGGAATTGGATTCCTCCATGTCCTCCATAGGCCTCTTGTATATATTTTATATCAGTATTCGGATAAGCCCAGCAATTATATGGTATTAAATTATCCTCATCCTGCCATACCAAGAATGCGCTTTGGGGGGTGTACTCCGTTTTGGTGAGGTCTTGAATATAGGGGCTTGTTATTTCATTACCCAAATAATCCTTAAACTTCTTAAGAATTTGCTCTCCTGTATAATTGCCGGTGTATTTATAGGCATTTTCGTTTGGTTGAAAGTTATGATAAGCGTTACCATACACCAACGGTAAAATGTAGTACCCCGGAGCATCTACTATATAGCAGTTTGCCGTGCATTTTATTGTTGCATTGGCTGGAGTGGCTGTCTGTCCCGGATTGGCGAGGTTGTAAGGATTGGTCTCCGAACCTTTCTGAGGTGCGTTTCGGAGCAGATCATCTATATTTATTTCCTCCTTGTTTAAAGATTTGGGTTTGAATGTGACATGCTTTATGTAAGGAAGGTAACCGTCCGTAATGACAGGGGTAAACCATTTGCTTTCTTTAGCGGGTTTATACCCTTCTCCTTCATCAATTTCCATTTTCCAGTCCACCATTGTGTTGTTTTCCTCTATGTAACTGGTGACTGCGATGGTATTGTCTTCGAAATGATGTCCATAGTTATAATTGACAGTTCCCGGGCGGTCCTCCGGTATGAATACTTTTCCCTGGTAATTCATCACATTAGGCTCTGTCACTTCAAGCACCTGTTGCTTGTATTCAATGTGCCAGTCGACATCATTGCCATACCCCTTAAATTTCAAGGTCAGTTTGTAGTGGCAGTTCCGTGTGGCATTGTAGTCTTGTATCACGTCCTGCCCCAGCATGAAACGATATTTTATGATTCCGACTCCCGGCTTTCCCTGATTTTCCGAACGATAAATCGCATCTATCTCGATGTAGGAACCGTAGGGTACGCCATCTTTCAGCCGGTAAGTACCGTCGCCCGGGAGTCCGGGATAATCCAACTTCCCATCTCCGTTTGCATCTTGCCGCTTGTCGGGCATTCTTTCCCCTGCTCCCTGCCTATTCTCGTAGAAGAAGAGGGATTCGGCTGTTTCTGAATGATCCCCGTATGTCTGTGTCGATATTTGATTATTGACAACGGCCTTATATTTGGTTATAAAATCATCAACACCGGGTTGTACATCCCCCACAAAATATTGTATCATTCCTCCGTCATGTATTAGCGAATCAACGTGGTTTGGTGTGTTCTCTGTTCCTAACGGGCACGATTTAGGTATGTCCTTGATAGAGGCAGCCATGATGTAGATGGATACACCATCATTGAGTTGCGTTCCGTCGTATGCAATGGTCACTTTGGATGCTGCTCGGCGTAGCCATGCATGGAGTTTCGTATTGCTTGCATTCAATGTGAGGGACTCGTCACTCGCTGATAGGGCGGGAGTAGAACTGTCTGTGAAAAAGCCTATCATCTGGCCATTGGCAGCTATGTTTTCGGAATCCCATGCCAAGGAAATGTTTTTGAGCCCGTCTACTGTTTGTATGGCTTCGGAATAATGCTTGTCTATAAGTGAGTCGGGGATGTTCGCCACGGCATACATATAATACTTGCCGAAGTCGATTTCTTCCGGTAGGTTGAATTTGGCGCGTTTGGTACTGGTTTCCGCACTTGCTTTGTTTTCTGCGTCCACATCCGTGCGGTTTTCATCGGTTACGGTATATCCTTCTATTTTCCACTTGTTTATTAATTTGCTTTCCTCGTCATACAACAACACATGCAGGCTGTTAATATCCTTTAAGGCATCTCCTGCCGCCTTTGTCCGGGTAAGCGCGGCGGACATGGGTTTGAAGTCTATTGTGGCGGAGACCTTCGCTTTGCCTTCGCCTATGATTTCTTGCTTCATGAAATCATCCTGGCAGTCGGTTGCTGCCAAGGCTATCAGAGTGACAATAATATATTGTATAAAACGATTCATATTCTTCTTACCTTTTATAGTTTTACAATCCGAAGTCCGGTTCAAGGATTACTTCGCTGTAGGGGATTACATCCACTTCGCATTCAATGTCATGATCTGTAAAGACGATACCTACCACGACATGCGTGTTGCGGAAGAGCGAAGCCAGGTGGGGCAAGGTTTGGGGAGGATATGTTTTTTCCTTTTCCTCCGTTCCGTCTGTGGCTTGCTCTTTCGTACGGACGGTTATGTTGTATTCTTGTAGTTGCAAGGGATCGTTTTCGGCTTTCACCGTCTTGCTTTCCGGCAGGTAGATGGCATCGGATGCTTCGGCCGACGGGTAAGGCCCCGTGCCTGTTGCTGCCGGCATAGATAGCGAGGTGAAAGGGACCGTGGCGGTTCCTGGCATGGCATTATCCGGCACCTCATAGTCGGTCAGCCATTCATTGTCCTTGTCTTCATTTGACTTTTGGGCTTCGTCTCCCATCCAATCGACCCAGTCTTGATTTACCAAGGGTTTGCTGGCATATTGGGGCGTACCGTCCGTTTCCGTTTCCTCGACCACCCAATACTTGTCCTCGCTGTTCTTGTTCACATGAGGCATCAGGTACATCCGGTCGGTGATCACCTGCTGGATGTCGATGCCGGTCACGGTGACTGCTTTCCGGGTCGATTGGTTGGTGAACTCGAAAGATAATTTGGTGGCGGCCCGTACCAGGTAGAGCGGGTTGGGCCATGCAAACTCGCCGTTTGTGATTTGGTCGGCGGACGGTACATCTGTCTCATACAGGGCGGTCATCGGCAGGGCGGAAGGTGTGTATGGATAGCGGGGAGAGGATATGGCAAATACATGATCATCCACTGGCGCTTTGTCCGTAGCGTCCGGGATGAACTGCTCGTCGGAGAAATCAAGCGGTGTTCCTTCGGTATTCACCAAGCCGCTTTCGTTCGCGATCAAATAGATCCTTTTCCGGCTGTCCGCCGCTACCTTGAAGGTGTATTCGAGCGGCCGTTGCGGACCTACGGAAGTGAAGCACGTGTTATGCTCCACCTCCCACTTCGTATCGGCGGGATTGCTTCCCGTTCCTGCTTCCGTAGCCTTCGAAACAATGACGATACGCAGCATCTCGACACGATCATCCGCAGCAGTCTCCGCACCACGGGTGGAAGCTCCTGCCACGTCTGCCTGGAACGTGAGGAATATAGGGGCGTCCTCTTCTTTACGGGGGAGTTCGGGCGATTCGTCCGTACAGGCGACGAACCCCGACAGGCCGCAAAGGAGGAGGCATATACCGATGATATGTCGATGTTTCAAATTCATTTGTTATTGTTTTACAAGTCGAAATCGTTCAGCCGGATCACCCAGTCTTTGACCTGGATGACAAAGCATCTGTAACCGATGATGGGGGCGTCCGGATCATCGGGATTGTCGGGGTTGTCCGGATTGTCCGGGTTATCCGGATCAACGGGATCAACGGGATCGACGGGGTCTACCGGATCTACAGGCGGGCAATCGGGGCAGTAGGTCGGGGTCAGGAAGAAGATGATGGAGTATTCGTCCTGGCGGTCGAGGTATTCCTGCGCCGAGATATTGTGTCCTTCCATCTGCGTGAGGAGGAGGTAGTTGTTGAGGTTGACGTTGATCACGTCGTCTTTCCATTTCTTGTGGCGCACGATGAGGCGGTAGTTCCGGCGGGCCATCAGGCGCATGGTGTTCATCTCGGCGACGGCGACGGTCTGCGTCACCGGTTTGCCCATGAGGCTGTCGCCGGCGGCGATGTCGACGTTTTCCATCAGGTAAGGCAGGTAGGTGATGGCGGGGTCGGCGAGCAGTTGGTTGTCATAGTCCATATAGCCGTTGTCGGCCACGATGCGGAACGTGAAGTCGCGCACGTCCATGCAGTTGCCGTCGGTGTCTTGCAGCACGAGGCGCACTTTGTTGGTGTTCTTGGCGAGCGAGATGGTGTCGGCTTCCGGAGCGTCGCGGGTGACGGTGAGCGTGTCGAGGCTGTGCCACAGGGGCGTCAGCTCGTCGGGGAGCGTCGCGTCGTCGCGCCGGAGGGTCTTCACGCGGCAATCTTTGTCGGCCGAGGTTTCCTGCGGTGCGGGCCATTGGTAACACTTGTCGTCCAGCCCTGCCCAGGTGACCACCCGGTAGGTGCCCGGTTCGAGGTCGAGGGCGATGGAGTTGCGGCTGTCCAGTTCGCTTTTCTCGATGCGCTGCTGGAAGAGGAAGCGGCCGTCGGCATCGTGGAAGAAGAGCGTCAGGTAGTCCACTTCGTGCTGCAAGGCGTCGGCAAACTTCATGTTGTAGTCATATTTGAAATGTAGCCGGTATTCGCATTCGGGCAGCGAATCGTCGTGGATGTAGTTGCACGCACAGAAGCCTGCCACCCAGACGGCTGCCGCGACCAGCCCTTTACAAGTATGAAATATACGGTCCATAATCTTGAATCTTTTTCTTGTTTCTTATTTGTTCCTCCTCCCGGCGTCTCTCCGGCGGGGAGGTGAGGGCTGAAGCCTCCAAAGAGTGAGTTGTGCCAAATGGGGCACAACTCACTCTTGATTGGGGTTGGGGTTATAGGGTGATATCCTGGTTCTTGCGAAGTATCCAATCTTTTACATAAAGATGAACTAAGATCGTGTATGCTTCTTCTTTTTCATCCGGAGTATCCGGGTCGTCTTTTCCCGGTGTATAAGGCAGTGGATCACCCAAGTCGCGGATACCGGTTACGTTCAATTGGTACACGTTGTTACGGACGATGCCATATTCCATTACGCCTAACACTTGGTCTTCACGGGCATTATCTACATTAGATGATGGGTCATGCTGGATCCAATATTTATGATAACTCTTACCTTCTTTGTAGCAAGATACGCCATAACCTTTATAAAGAGTTGCGATATACGTATCGTCTATTTCTCCTGTTGGTTCTTGCAAGGCAGTTTCAGAATCAATAAATTTGTTGTAATTCAAGTTATCTTTTACGTTATCGAAAGTAGCGTCAGTTCCTGCTTTGTCAAGAACTTCTTTCAAGTACTCCTTGAATTTCTTTTCAATACCGTTCTTCTCACTCATGTACTGAACAATTGATCGGACCTTATCTATTGTAGGAGCAGTTGCTGGCCAATTGCTATCCATAAATCCTTTCAGTAAATCTGATGTTACTTTATAATCTACTCCATCGGCTGCTTCTGCAAGTTCTTTGAATGCTGTTGCTGCAATTGTTTTGAAGCCGTCAAAAGTAACATTACCATCATGATTTGCAACGTAGAATGTACCATTGTTTCCAGCAGGTAATGCGGCGGCTTCAACATTACCATTAGTACTATTATAGCTGCTAACTGTTGCGTCGTCTTTAAATGTAAATTTAGATTCAAAAATAAGCCCTGTTGTATAGCCGTTCATTTGAAGAGGTGCAGACATGGTATTCTCGCGAGTGTAGAATATCGGAGTGAAATTATCTGCGGATGTATAAGTACCTTCTTGCCCAAGGGTTGAAGTTTCTTTCCATTCGGTAGATTTTGTATCGTAAGGAAGATCAGCGTCTTCAGCCGCTTGATAAAAGAAGTTATCATATTTGTTTGTAAACTGACTATAGTTACCTCTCGTTTTATTTCTCATATCAACGGAATATACATAATTATATTTGCCAGTCTCCCATAATTCATCGCCCAGCCATTGGTATTCGCCAGAGGAATAATTAGTCTCTGTAGGGAGAGATATACTTATTTCTGTTACTGACGGAGAAACCTGTTTGAACATATTGGTATTACCTTTCCACAAGTTGATAGGCAAATAGCGTAGGACTTTAAATGTACCATCTGTTCTGATGTTGCCTGCCATTGTTTCTGACACTTTTAAGTCGACACGTGCTGCCAAACGTTCAACATAAACGGTTGTTCTGGCTGGATCATCCTTTGATTTGTTTGCTTGTGAGATGTTGACTAAGGAGGCGGAGGCCACTTGCCCTTTCATCATGTGAGTGGACATGACAAACTTATCGTAAGAATTAATTCCTGAAGCTCCACCTGTCCAAGCCTTGCTGGAAAGGTTTTCTCTCAAATCTGAAAGAGTGGTTGGGGTTATTTGTGATCCATTATTCACAACGGCCAATACCCAATAGTCTTTTGATTCAGTCTCAGTGAATGTATCGTCTAATGTGATAGTAACAGTAACCTCTTGGTGATCGGGTTCTCTACCTCCGGAAGGTGTTTCATTTATCCCGGCAAGATAACCATAGCCGGCAATTTGAGTAGTCGTACTGGACTCATCTCTGTTTACAGCTTCCAATCCACCATTCACTTCATGTTCAGTATCTTTTTTCTCAAACAAAAAGATATTGATATCATAGACCTGGTCTTCATTTAACCCTTCAATCTCCGGTAAATAACCATCTCCCTCTTCTCCATAACCTTTAGTGGACACACCTTTTGTTCCGGTGGCTATCTTTACTGCCAGATAAGCCCTTTGTTCGCTCTCTTCCGGCTGGTTGTTTTTGCCCGAATTCTCTAAGTCGTCCGAGCAGGACACCGCCGCGAATGCGAGGGCGAGTGCCCATAATGAATAATGTTTAAGTTTCATATACTTTGTTTTTATGAATGAATATTTTAATATCTCTGTTAATCAGTTGTTTAAGTACTTCGAGAAGTATCCCTCCGGCCATTGCCGCAGTGGCCTCTTGACGACTGCCGCAGTGGTTACCTGACGACTGCCGCAGTGGTCGGAACACGACTGCCGCAGTCGTCAGAGGCCTTCTTCCGGGGTGGCTATCATTCGATTACCGGACGATCGCTACCCCCTCCTTCACGTGGCGGGCAATGTGGCGAGGTAAGCGGTCGAGACACGATTTGACATCGGCACTGGTCAGGGTTGTTTCCTCTGCGATAGCTTCGCATAATTCTTCGAAGCCTACGGTTCCGTTGTTGACCAACTGGGCATAAAGCTTGGTTGAGCCTTCGGGCGCATCCTTCGAAAAGTCTTTGCGCAGAACTAATTTGTACTTAGCACTCATGGCATTACTTTTTTGAGGTTAATAATGTGTATTCAATCATCTGCTTGACTTGCTCCAAATTGGCGGTTGCGGCATCTGCCACTTCGGGGTTGTCGGTCAAACGTGTGAGAGTCTTTTCTGCTTCCGTCCATTGTTCGCCGAGCATCAAGAGGATGGCTTCCGCCAGTTCCTTATGTGCCGAAGGGGTGGCCTTGGCCAGGTAGCGGCGGGCGCGGTCGGGTTGCTTGTTTTGCAGGGCGATGTTGGCGGCGTTGAGGTTCGACACCGGGTCGTCGGGATACATGCGGACGGCTATTTCGAACACTTCCTTGAACTCGTCGCTGCCGGCCGGGTAGCTCAGTGCCACGCGGTGCATCTCTTCGAGGCTCAGTTGCGAAGGGTCGCGATGGATCAGTTCGCGTGCCTCTTCGACGGTAAAGTTGCGTATGTTGTATTCCACCACATAGTCCGAACGGCGCAGGGCGGGATAGATTTCTGCCAGTATCTGCTTGTAGGCGGGTAGCTGTTTCAATTTCGCTTCGCGGGCATCGAAGTCGGCCGGTTCATCGGCACGCACGATGGCGAGGGCTTCCGCTTTCCCGTTGAGCGACGAGGTTTCGAGGCGCGCCTCCAACCCTTCCCAGTCTTCCGGCTCGGAGGTGACGTCGTAGGTGGTCTGGTTGCTGAACTTGTACAATCCCATCACGTAGTTGAGCAATGCCTGTGCACGTCCTTCCGCCAGGCGGCGGTTGTTGGCGTAGGTGCCTTCGGGGGACGCGAAGCCTTTGATGGCCAGGCGGGTGATGGTGGCGTAGTTGTTATCTTTGACGGCATCGATAGTCTGCCGGATGGCGGCCAGTTCGCTGGGGTTCTTGCGGTAGTCGGGGTATATCTCGGTGCGGTTGATCGGGAAGTCGAGATATGCCTGCCCGTTGAGCGTACGGCGTTTCACCTCTTCTGCAGCGGGTGCAAGGAAGGCGGGCACGGGTTTCAACACGATCGGTTCGATGAAGTTGATCGGGAAGAGCGTCGAACGGTCGTTCTGCAACGTTTCCCATCCGCAGCCGCATTCGTCGGTGATGAGGGCGATTTCGGCACGTTTCATCCAGGGGGCCATCGGGGTGCGGGCGGTGTAGCCGAAGGTCTGCTCGTGGCCGTTCGTGCGGCGCAGGGCGTATTCGCCGTGGGTGGCAAAGGTGCGCCCTGTGCGTTCATACAGGATCTGGCGGTCGCGCCCGTTGAGGAGGATCGGGGGGAGCGGGCGGATGCTGTCGCCTGAGGCGACGACCGGGGTGCAGACGACGCTGCGGCCCGCGGGCACCTCCACTTCGCTGAAGTCGAGCGTCATGCCGACGAGCAGCGTGCCTCCCGATTGCTCGACGTTCCGGTCCTTGACTTTGATTTCCTGTGCCTGCAGGGCGGTTGCCGCCAGCAGGCTTGTTGTTATGAGTAAAGATTTGTTTATTTTCATAAGGCTGCGACGGATTAGAATTGGTAAATCAGGTTGACGGCTGCCTGGGTGGGGCCGACGTAGTGCTTCTTTTCGTACCCTTGCCGGCGTCCGCAGTTGGCGCAGGGGTATTTCTCCGATTCGAGGTAGAGGTAGCCCGCGCCGACGGTTGCTTCCAAGTTCCAGTGCTTGGAGAGCAGGAACGAATAGCCGTAGCTCAGTCCCACGCCCGTGCCCCAGCCCTGACGGCGTTTGCCTTCGAGACCGAACATCCGGATGTCCGATACATTATATAATAGGTAGGGGACGTGCAGTCCGATGAAGTGCTTGTAGCCCGTTTCGCAGAACCAGTAGCGCAGTTCGGGATGCAGGCGCAGGTGTTTGAGCGACTTGCCGTAGTTGCCGTCGCCGTTCTTCCCGTCGAACGGGTTGAGGCCCGCTTCGATGTCGAGGCTCCAGCGGCGTGCCAGGCGGAACTCCGCGCCGGCATTGAATGTTCCCATTGCTCCCCAGTAAGGGAGGTTGGTTTTGATTCCGACGGCGGAACCTTTTTGTCCGGCCAACCTGTTTTCCTGGGCGTGGAACAGCAGGGGGAGTGCCGACAGAAATATCATGATGATCAGTTTTCGTGTCATGCCTTCTATCATTTGATTGTTATTGGATTTTCTTTTTCTTTCCGAACCGCCCCGCCGTTCGAGCATCAGGTCGCGGTGCCATTTGCGCAGGTGGTTGCGGAAGCCTTCGAGCGTGACGCCGGTACGGGCGACGACCTCCCGGGCGGTCAGGTCGGTCGTACGGTAAAGCTCGATCGACTCGCGGTATTTCTCATACGTGCCGAAGGCGGGTTCGGAGGCGCGTCCGTTGCCGGCCGGCTTGTCCGGTTTGCGGCTGCCTACCGCTTGCCGGTAGAGGGCGCTTTTCTGTTTCACCAGGTCTTTGTGGTAGAAGCGGAGGTACTGGCTGAGTCCTCCGAGCGAGACTTCGCATTCTTCGGCGATGGAGGGCAGGTTGCGGTCGGTGGTGCGGAACAGTTCGACGGCGCCGGCATATTCTTTCACGCTTTCGGGACGGACGCCGCGCAGAAAATTGTCTGCGAGCCCGAGCCGTGCCCTTGCCTTTTCGCGCCGTTCGAGGATTTCCGGATAGTGCAGCCTCAACTGGTTGCGCAAGGCGGTCCCGTCGTGCCCGAACATGCGGGCGATCTGCGAGACGTTGTATTCGATGTAGTCGAAGTTGTCGCAGGCTTCGATGGCCTGCTTGTATTTTTGGTAAGCGGCAGGTGTCTGGCCCCGCGTGCTGCGCAGTTTGCCGTCCTTCGTGAAGCAGGCGCTTTCTGCCGGTTCGGCATTGTTCCGTTTGAGCACCAACTCGCGGTAATGCCGCCTTAAGTAAATCCTGAAACCGGACAGGCTGACGCCGCATTGCTCGGCAATCTGCTTGCCGGTCAGGTCGGTGGTGGCATACAACAGGACCGCTTGTGAATATTTTCCGTAAGAAATGTCAATGGAAATGTGCTGTTCTATGTTTTTCTTTTCTTCCATCCGAGACCTTTGGGTTGTAACTTATTTATGAAATAAGGTAAGAAATTCCTTATGAAGATATTAAGCAGAAAAATCTGTTGTATTCAAGTATTCAGCCTGTTCTAATTTAGCATTTGAAGTCTTTATATGTCTATTAAAGATTAAATGTGATTAATTTTGATTCTAAAATGTTAAATAATGAAAGGGATGACAGGGATGTTATGTCCATAAATTTCCTATGATCATCAACATAAATTATAATTGAAAAATTAGGCAATAAGAGAGTAAGATGACCTTATTTAGAGTAAAAAAGGCCTTTATAAATTGTATTTTAATATATAGATTTGTACTGTCTTTAGTGACAAAAGAAAGGTTTTTTATTAATCTAAAGGTTGATAAGCCTATTTCATAACTATATGGCTGTCCTCTTTAGATTATAACTTCCTTATTTCATAAATAAGGACAGAATCTCGTCCTATCCTCCTCTTAACAGGCAATTGATCGGAGCTGAAACTATCCGGTTTGCCTTCGTCAATTCCGATACATCCAATTCGCTTAAATAATAACGTGTCGTCTTTTCCGAGCGATGTCCCAATCCTTGGCTGATGATGGCGACGGATACGCCCGATTGCAGAGCTGCTGACGCCCAGCTATGGCGCATTACATAGGAGGTGAAGGGAACGGGGAGGTGGAGTTTGTCGCCGACTGTCTTCAACTCCCGGTTGTGCATCGCCAGGCAATGTTTGTATTGCGAGTGGGTAGGTGAACCGGACGGAAGGATGGGAAAAAGGAACTCACGTTTCCCATCCGCCGGCGCATACTTGTGGATGATTTGCCACATGACGGTGGTGATTTCCATACGGATTTGCGTTCCTGTCTTCCGGCGGTTATAGATCAGTTCGCCGTTTCGGATGTTGCTTGCCGTCAGGTGGGCCATATCGACAAACGGCATTCCGCAGGCCAAAAAGCTGAACAGGCACAGGTCGACCGCTAATTCCTGGCTGTGTGAACCGTCTGTCTTGAGACTTGCCAGTTCGCGGATATGTGTGACGGATATGGCCCGCTTGATGGTGGGTTCGCGTTTGAGCTTCAATCCTTGGAAAGGATGTTCGGCAGGGCGTAGCAGGCCGTCGTAGCAGGCGGTGTTGTAGATGGCGCGCAGGCTGCTCTGGTAGGAGTTGATTGTGTTTGTCGCCAGTCCCTTGCATTGCAAATAGGCGGCAAAATCGGAAATCAGGGTCCGGCTCAACTTTTCCATGCGAAACGCTGTATTTCCTGTAAACCGGAGGAAATGGTTAACGGCGACCTGGTAAAGTTCAGCCGTGCTTGCCTTGTTTAACTTTTTCTTCAGTTCGATACGCGTATTGGCGTATTCGAGAAGGGATAATGAGGAATGCGTTTTCTTTCGTGTCATATCTGTATCTTGTTAAAATGATGGTCAAAATAAGCAAAATACAGTTGACTCGGTTGATCACGTACAAGGAGGTAGTAAAAAAGAGAAGGAGTGTAGAAAAACAAACTGGACGCAGATGTCGCGGATTTCTGTATACCTCTGCGACCTCTGCGTCCGATAAATATCAAAAAGGAGAAATATTCCGATTACATGATACCGCGTTCGCGCAGCTTCAGCTGCCATTTCCAGGCGGAAGCCAATGTATCGGCCAATGTTTCTGTCGCTTTCCAGCCTAAAACTTTATTGGCATGTTCGGGGTTTGCCCACACCTTTTCGATATCGCCTTCGCGACGGCCTACGATCTTGTGCGGTACTTTTACGCCGGTGGCAGCTTCGAATGTGTTGATCAGTTCCAATACGGAAACGCCGTTACCGGTTCCGAGGTTGAAGATTTCCACATTAGCCAGCGACTTGCCTCCTAACATACGGTCCATTGCGATTACGTGGGCCTTAGCCAGGTCTACAACGTTGATATAGTCGCGGATACAAGAGCCGTCAGGTGTGTCGTAATCGTCACCGAATACGCTCAACTCTTTGCGGATACCCATAGCGGTCTGTGTCAGGTAAGGAATCAGGTTCTGCGGAACGCCGTTAGGCAATTCACCGATCTCTGCCGTCGGATGTGCTCCGATCGGGTTGAAGTAACGCAAGATAATGCTCTTGAAAGGAGCGCCTGCGTGGATCGTGTCGCGGATAATCTCTTCGTTGATCTGCTTTGTGTTTCCGTAAGGAGAAGTAGCCGGTTTGATCGGTGCGTCCTCTGTTACAGGCAGGTTTTCCGGATCAGGCTGTCCGTAAACCGTGCAGGAAGAAGAGAACACAATCCCTTCAATGCCGGCTTCCGGCATCAATTCCAGTAGGTTGACCAGCGTAACGACATTGTTGCGGTAGTATTTCAACGGCTGTTGTACGGATTCGCCCACCGCTTTGCTGGCGGCGAACAGGATGATACCTTTGATTCCCGGATGGGCTTTCAACGCTTCGCGGGTTGCTTCTTTATCTTTCAGGTCCAGCTTGATGAATTCAGGACGGATGCCTGTGATGCGTTCGATACCGTCCAATACTTCTATATTGGAGTTAGAGAGGTCGTCGATAATGACTACTTCGTAGCCTGCATTCTGCAATTCTACTGTGGTGTGTGATCCGATGTAACCAGTTCCACCTGCTACTAAAATCTTCTGTTTCATCTTCCTTTTTTATTTAGATTAGTAATTACACAATCCCGGAAAATCCCATGAATGCCATTGCCAGCAAGCCTGCTGTGATAAGGGCGATGGGAGTGCCTTTCATGCCGTCGGGAACTTTTGTCATTGCCAATTGTTCTCTGACACCTGCAAAGATAATCAAAGCTAACGCAAATCCAATAGCAGTTGAGATTGCATATACCACCGATTCCAATAAATTATATTCTTTTTGAATTACGAGGATGGCTACACCCAGGATACAACAGTTGGTCGTGATCAACGGGAGGAACACCCCAAGCGCTTGGTAGAGAGCCGGTGATACCTTTTTCAGGATGATTTCCACCATCTGTACCAAAGCGGCAATGACCAGGATGAAGCTGATGGTCTGCATAAAGCCCAGTCCGAATGCATCCAGAACATATTTCTGTATGAGGAACGTCACAATGGTAGCGATCGTCAATACGAAAGTCACGGCTGCACCCATGCCGGCTGCCGTTTCCACCTTCTTGGATACGCCCAGGAACGGACAGATACCCAGGAATTGTGCCAGTACAACGTTGTTTACGAAGACGGCGGCGATAAAGATCAATATATATTCCATATCATTCGGTTTTTAAGCTTTACGCAGTTTGTTTACAATAGCGACCAGATAACCTAATGCGATAAAGGCGCCCGGGGCCAGTACGAAGATCAGCGAACCGTATTCTTCGGGCATCAGTGTCAAGCTGAACAGTTTGCCTGTTCCTAACAATTCGCGGGCCGCGCCCAGCAATGTCAGAGCCAGGGTAAAGCCCAACCCCATTCCTAATCCGTCGAATGCTGAAGGGATAATGCCGTTCTTGGCAGCGAACGCTTCGGCACGCCCTAATACGATACAGTTTACAACGATCAACGGAATGAACAAGCCCAAGCTGGCATACAAGGCCGGCACGAAAGCTTCCATACACATCTGGACAACAGTTACGAATGTTGCGATCACGACGATGAAAGCCGGAATACGCACCATATCGGGAATCAGATTCTTCAATGCGGAAATCACAATGTTGGAACAGACCAGCACGAACATGGTGGCAAGTCCCATACTCATACCGTTCAGTGCCGAAGAGGTCGTTCCTAACGTCGGACACATCCCTAAAAGCAGTACGAATGTCGGGTTCTCTTTGACGATACCGTTCATCAATATTTTTAGATTACTCATTGTCGTTTCCTCCCTCTTTAGTTGTGTTATCGGATGAAGTGGTAGCTCCGGTCAGTCCGTCGGCACCGGAGAATGCGCTGTAGGCACGGTTCACGGCGTTCAGGAATGCGCGGCTGGTGATCGTGGCGGCTGTGATAGCGTCTACATCGCCACCGTCCTTGGACACTTTCAACTGACCGTCGGCCAGGTTACGCCCCAGTACACTCTGGTGGTTCTTGTCCGCCCGGAACCATTCCTGCATCTTGGCGCCCAGACCCGGAGTCTCGGCATGTTGCAGTACGGAGTAGTTCAGCAGCTTTCCGGCGGCATCGAAACCGACGATTACTTTGATCTCGCCGCTAAAGCCTTTCTTGGTGTTGCTTTCTACGGCGGCACCTACGAATTTACCGTCTTTGGTGGCCGGATATATCTTCAGTGAATCGCCGTCAGCCGTAACAGCCATGTAGGCTTCTTCCGAAGGTTTGTTATCGAAATCCGGCGTGACTGCTTTGATCGCCTCTTCCAGCGCAGCGGCTTTGGTGGCGGCAATCGGGCCGGTGGTGTACATATTCACACCTGCTAATATAGCTCCTGCCACGACACAGATGACCGTGAGCGAAAGGAACATATTGGGTAATGTTGATTTTAGTTTTGCCATGCTTATTTTCCTCCGAAATGTTTAGGTTTCATATAACTGTTGATTAGCGGAGTAACTCCATTCATGATGAAGATGGCAAATGACATACCTTCGGGATAAGAACCGAACAGACGGATCACCGTTGTCAGGATACCAATGCCGACACCGTAAACGATCATCCCGCTCTTGCTCATCGGCGAAGTCACGTAGTCGGTCGCCATAAAGATAGCTCCCAACATGAGACCGCCGGACAGCAGATGGACGAACGGGCTTGCATATTGAACCGGGTTCACCAGGTGCATGATACCGGTGAATACAAATACCGTGGCGAAAATAGACACCGGAACATGCCAGGTGATGATCTTCTTCCATAACATATAGCACATACCCAACAGCAGTGCGATCGCACTGACTTCACCCAGGCTACCGCCCATATTACCGACCAACATATCGCTGAGTGTCGGCATCTTGTCGAGTGCGCCCTCGTTCATCAATGACAGGACGGTTGCACCCGTCGTGGCATCTGTATAGGAAGTCAGTTGTCCGACAACCGGCCACGTAGTCATCTGTGCCGGGAAAGAGATCAGCAGGAAGATACGTCCTGTCAGCGCCGGGTTGAAGATGTTGTTACCCAGTCCGCCGAATGACATCTTACCGATGCCGATTGCGGCCAGTGCGCCGAAGGCGATGATCCATACCGGAAGGTTCGACGGCAGGTTGAAAGCCAGCAATACGCCGGTCAGGATAGCCGAACCGTCGCAGATGGTCGGTTCCTTTTTCATCAGGAACTTTTGAATCAGATATTCGAACAGGACACAGAAGAAAACCGAAACGACGGTTACGATCAGCGCACCCAATCCGAAGAAGTAGAGTGATACCAGAAAAGCCGGAACAAGGGCAATCAGCACACCGTACATATTTTTGCTTATGCTGTCGCCACCATGAATGTGGGGCGAAGGCGATACGTATAATTTGTTTTCCATATTGCTCTTTGTTTTATGACTTTCTTGCACGAATAATACCCATTACTTTCCCCTTGCCCAAACGGATTTGGTCCAGCAACGGACGGTTGGCCGGGCAGGTGTAGCTACAGGAACCGCATTCGATGCAGTCCTGGATGTAGCCCGCTTCCGCCTTGTCCCAATCCTTATACACGGTAAACTTCATCAGGAAAGCCGGATTCAGCCCCATCGGACAGACGTTCACACATTTGGCACAACGGATGCAGTCTTGCATCGGCTTGCGGACGGACTCTTCCTTTGTCAGCAGCAAGACACCCGAACTGCCTTTGGTCACCGGAACTTCGGCGCTCACTAACGCTTTACCCATCATCGGACCACCGCCGATAATCTTGCCTGTATTCTCCGGAATACCGCCGGCCGCTTCGATCAGCATATTGATCGGTGTCCCCATGCGAACCAGGAAGTTCGATGGGTTGGCAACAGCCTTTCCGGTTACGGTCACGACACGTTCGAACAACGGCTTGTTCTTTTGGACCGCCTCATATACGGCATAAGCGGTACCCACGTTCTGTACGACCGCTCCGGCAGAGATAGGCAGTGCACCACTCTTCACCTGACGGCGTATTACGGCGTCGATCAACTGCTTTTCACCTCCTTGCGGGTACTGCACCTTCAGCGGCATGATTTCGATGCCGGAATAGCCGGCTGCCAGCTTCGTCAAGTGGGCGATTGCGTCGGGTTTGTTATTTTCAATGCCGATAACAGCTTTGTTTACGTTTACGGCTTTCATCAGCAAGGTCACGCCTACCAGAATCTGTTCGCCCTTTTCCATCATCAGGGAATGGTCGGAAGTCAGATAGGGTTCGCACTCGACAGCATTGATGATGATGATCTCCGCCTTACTTCCGGGAGGAGGCATCAGCTTCACCTGTGTCGGGAAAGTCGCACCACCCAAGCCAACGATACCGGCGGCGGCAATCTTGTCGACAATCTCTTTGGATGTTAGCGTACATTCTTTTACCAGTGTTTCGCTGCGGTCTATCGTTTCTTCCCATTCGTCTCCTTCCACGTCGATGTAGATGGCCGGGCGTTTGTAACCGCTTGCGTCGAGAGCGCTGTCTATTTTGTTCACTTTACCGGATACCGACGAGTGGATGTTGGCCGAGACGAAACCTCCAGCCTTGGCGACGAGCGTTCCGGCCTTTACCGGATCCCCCTTCTTGACCACTGCCTGGGCAGGAGCCCCGATGTGCTGACTGAGCGGTATGATTACCTGCTTAGGAGCAGCCAACGCGGTAATCTTCTTACCGGCAGACAATTTATTTTCGGGCGGATGGATACCTCCGATTCGAAATGTCCTTAGCATACTATTAGATTTTTATTTTTGATTTGTTTCTTCTTTTGTTTCAACTTTGGGAGCTTCTGTCTTCGGTGTCGCGCTTACTTCCGGAGCTTCTGCTTTCGGGGCAGCCGGTTTCGGAGCTGCAGCGGGCTTCACTTTGTCGGCGTCCACGGCGGGAGCTGCTTCTTTACGCGGCGGGAAGTTCAGTTCGTGGATAGCGCCGGTCGGACATACGGCAACACACTTGCGGCACAGGCGGCATTTGGTGTAATCGATGTAAGCCAGGTTGTTTTCCACGGTAATCGCTTCGAACGGGCATTCCTTTGCACATTTGCCACAGCCGATACAGGCGTTTGCGCATGCTTTCTTGGCGACTCCGCCTTTGTCTTTGTTTACACAGCTGACGAAGATACGGCGGGATTTCGGTCCCTTCTTGCGCAGTTCGATGATACTCTTCGGGCAAGCCTTTACACAAGCCCCGCATGAAGTACATTTTTCTTCGTCTACTTCGGCGAGCCTTGTTTCCGGGTTGATGTGGATAGCGTCGAAGTTACAAACCGACACGCAGTCGCCATAACCCAGACAACCGAATGAACAGCCGGTTTCTCCGCCATACAGGGTGGAAGCAATCGCACAACTCTGTACGCCGTCGTATTGGTTGACGCGCGGACGGGCTGCACAGGTCCCGTTGCATCGTACAACGGCTACCATCGGTTCTGCACTTCCTGCTTCCATACCGAGGATGGAAGCGACCTGGCTCATGACCGGTGCTCCACCGACGGGACATAAGAGTCCGTCCAGCGTGTCGGCCTTTACGCAGGCGGCCGCAAAACCACCGCATCCGGGATATCCGCAACCTCCACAGTTGGCCCCAGGCAGTACCTCCTGGACTTGTGCGATACGAGGATCTTCGTATACTTCAAACTTCTTGGAGGCGGCGTATAGAAAAACTGCACCGATGGCTCCAATCGCTCCTAATGAAATAACGGCAATTAAAATCATGATATTTTTGTCAATTAAGTTTTTTCAAGGTGAAAATGAATCGTCTTTTTAGTTTATCGCGTAAAAAGTATAATATGCAATAATAAGGAACTAAGAGCAGTAGTCCGGTTAACCCGCTTGTGGTTTCTTCCCATTGCATACTGGTACCTGTTACAATAGCCGCAAGTACAATAATCAGCGGAAATACAAATGCCAGAAGTACGGCCAGCAGTCCTAATGAACTTTGCCCGCATAGCTGGACTTCTTCATTGGCATGGAACTTTCCTGAGTTGTCGGGAACCTCGATAATCTTTACCTTACTTTCGGATGCCGCACACATGCTTTGCGCATGGCATCCGGAACAGGCCGATTGCTGGATGATCCGAACGTAGACCGTACCGCCGTCGATCTTCTCTATTATCCCATTGTGTTTGATACTTTCGCTCATATTTGTAATCTCGACATTGCAAAACCGAGGCAAAAGTAAGTAATATTTGGATATTATGTCACGATTAACAAAGTTTATTATGGAAATAATAGACTTTGTCTTACCATTTGTAATTAAAGCCGAAGCTCAACAGCTCGTTGATCTGCAGATAACTGTCAAAATCATCTTTCTTGGCCACCGCATCATCGTAACGCAAATTCAGCGATATGGTAGTCGAGAAGAAACGGCTGATCGCCATCGTCAGACGGTTTTCAAACTCTCCCAACATACGGTCGTAACTGGTAAAATAATAGAAACGGGAATACCAGCTTACGTTCCGGTTGAACTGGAATGTCATGGTCGCGTTGATCGTGGAACCGAACTGGCTCAGTTTGCGCTCGTATTCGTCTGTCCCTTCTATCTTTTTGAAACCGTGACGGCCCAAGTCGATATTTTTGTTCGTGCTATACATAAATGTATAAGAGAGTGGAGCCAAGTTGGCAGACAATGTCAGTTTCTTATGGCGGCTGTTTGCAAAGCTCTTGTTCAGGTCGTATTTCATACCAAGACCGAGGTTGATGCTGAACGGCGAAAGGAACCCTGCCAGCTTGTTGTCTGTGTTTTCGGCAAAATTGCTGAACATCTGCGTCTGGAATGTGGCATCGAATGTGTAGAACCATTTGTTGAAGGCCTTATAACCGATGTTGCTGTGCAGACGCAATACGTCGTCACCGATCTTATAATCGCGCAACGTATCTTTCGGCGCCGTATAGACGTTCGTTTTCCATTCCAGCTCGTTGGTAAACTGTATCTTGTCTTTATTATAATTGTACACGAAATACTGGCGGTTGGTCAGGTTCAGCGTACTCACACCGCCCTTATGCCAGTTCGGGGAGATGTAATTCTGGGCGAACTGTATGGCGCTTTCGAAATGCGAAGTCCAGTAGCGGCGTTCCGGAATGAATTTGACCGGAGCGTCTACGTCGCTGAATGCATTCGGGTCTTTTTCTATTTTGATCAGTTCCGGTTCGTATGTTGGTTTCTTTATTATATGCGTTTGCACGATATCGGTCGGCAGGTCACGTTCCGAGTAACGGAAATATTCCGGATAGTTTATGCGGACATAATCATACGCCATATTCTGCAACTTGTTTTTGAGCACTTCATCCTGGAATAAGGTCGTGTCCGGTTTGAACAATGAATAGTTCGGACGCAGTTTGCTGACGAAGTCTTTGTCGGAAAGCCGGAAATCTTCCGGTATAAGTCCTCCCCTAAACAGGAGCGGGGTGAACAGCGGGTTGACAATCATTGTGTCCCGGAATGTCATCCAGGGACTGATAACAGTCGAAGGGTCCCGTACCCAATCGACCCAATATTGAGCTTCCGGCGAAAGTTCAACCTCGTCTTTTTTCAAAAAACGAAGCAAGTTCTCACTGGGGGCAACGGGAGAAGAGTAGCTGCTGTTCAGCTTCTCAAACTGTGTTCTTAGATCCGGAATTTTCTCCAGTTCGACTTCATCTATCTCCAATAAAGGGAAAGTATCGGGAGCAGCCACCTGAACCGATTTGTTCAACTGGTTTCCACCGATTATATTAACGTCTTGTGCTCCTACCCGGTTACTGCTGAATAACAATACAATAAATAACGCTAAAACAGATCTCTTTACCATTGCCGTATCTTTTTTACATTCATTTAAAATATTGGTGCGAAATTAGTGAAAAGTTATGAGATAGACTAATCTTTGAAAAGAATGCCCTGAACAATTTTGAAAAAAGTATATTTGTAGTCAAAATTCAGTTGCGTAGTTAAGAACTTATAAAATAACAGGATTATGGATTATTTAGAATATAAAGGATACAAAGGTTCTGTTGAATATAGCAAAGCTGACAACTGCCTTTTCGGAAAAGTTCTTGGTATGAGTAAGGATTTGATTCTTTACGAAGGAAATACAATAGATGAACTCCGTGCCGATTTTGAAGCAGGAGTTGATAGCTATCTTGCCGGTTGTGAGGCTGATGGAGTTCAGCCTCGTAAACCTTATAGTGGTACGTTGAATATTCGTATCTCTCCGGAAGTTCATAGCCGGATTGCTATGTTGGCTCAGGAGGCTGGAACTACAATTAACGGGTATATAAAAAGTGCATTGGAGAATCAATTAAAAACGGCTCATTAATATGATTCTCATTTCCGTTAGGGAGGATAATAGGAGGGGACTTATTGTAAAAAACGTCTCGAAAACCTCCTTTAGAGGCTTCATGAAGTGTCTCCCGAACGATTGTTTTCCGGTCGAAAAAGTGCTTTCGGACCGGTTATTTTAGTGAAATATGCGATTTTTTCAAAAGACGACCGTCCTAATCGCCACCGCGACCGTGCTAATAGGTAGTGCACTCGGCACCTCGCGAAGATTAGGACGGTCGTAATGGCGATTAGGACGGTCGTAATGGAAAAGAGCTGCCAGTTTACCGAAAAATAGCCTCCGAATCCTTGCCATATTCCTGTCCCTTCCCCTTCATGCTTTCAAATATTCGATTCTCCGGGAGTTAAGCTTTATCGGAATGTCGGGAAGTCTCTGCTCCGGTTTGACAAATGTCATCCTTTTTGAACGGGCTGCGCAGGCCACCGGCTCGTTTGTCACGAAAAGGGCTGTTTCGGTAGCGAAAAGTCAAATTGAAATCGTTCATTTTTTGAGGTGAAATAGAAAAATAAGGGGTTATTGTAAAAAACGATATGAATGGATGTTCTTGTTGTGAATCTCTTGAAGTAGAAATAAGGATAGTTTCATATAATAGTTTTATCTTTGTGTAAGTAGAAACAAACAAAGACAAGATTTTTATGAAACCGACTCGTATTATCGAAATTTGTGCAAACTCTGCCCAGAGCTGTGTGGAAGCGGAAGCCGGCGGAGCCAAGCGTGTGGAACTTTGTGCCGGCATCCCGGAAGGGGGGACGACACCCAGTTACGGAGAGATCCGGACGGCGCAGGCACTGACTTCGTCTATCGATATAAATGTGATTATCCGCCGCGCGGGGGAGATTTCCTCTATACACCGGCTGAGGTGCAATCGATGTTATTAGATATCGAGATGTGCAAACAACTGAAAGTGCATGGTGTTGTCTTTGGCTGCCTGACGAAAGAGGGAGATATAGACGTTCCCTTGATGCGCCGGCTGATTGAGGCTGCCAAGCCACTGTCCGTCACTTGCCACCGTGCCTTCGACGTGTGTCGTGATCCGTATGAAGCCTTAGAGCAGTTGATTGAACTGGGCTGCGACCGCATCCTGACATCCGGCCAGCAGTCTGACGCCGTGAAAGGTATTCCGCTCATTGCCGAGCTGGTCAAACGGGCGGCAGACCGTATCATCATCATGCCCGGCTGCGGCGTGCGCGAGAATAATATTGCCCGGATCGAGGAAGAGACCGGAGCAAAGGAATTTCATACTTCCGCCCGCAGTATTGTGTATAGCCGGATGGAATACCGGAACGAAAATGTCCCGATGGGCAGCAGCATTGTTTCTTCCGAGTTCGAGACGGTGGAAACGGACCGCCGGAAGGTGGCGGCCTATTTGTAAAGCATATCATTCTTAATACTTAAATATAAACATGAAAAAACAGTTGTGGGGGATATCCCTGTTCTCATTATTTCTGACCGCTCCTGCCTTTGCCGCCGTGCAGCCTTATAAACAGGTCGCGGGAGATTGTAAAGTGGAGTTGAAGCAAGATACGCTGACGCTCGAAAACAGCCTGATCAAGAGATGCTGGCTCTGGAATAACGGTAATCTGATTACCTGTAAGTTAAAAGATAAGAAGAATGGCTTGGAATGGCAGACGCGGAACAGCCAGCCTGATCTTGCTCTTCCCGGGGAGAAGAAGGAGGGTGATGGCGCGACTATCCGTGCCGAGGAAATACCTGCATCTTTGCAGTTCACCCGGCATCTGCGTGTCTTTGTGGAGTATGCAATCGGAGATCTGCAGGTGAGAAAGGTCTTTAAAGTGTACCCGGACTGTCCGGCTATCGCTTGTGAACTGTATCTGAAAGGGAAGGCGTCGCAGAAATGGGTAAAGACTTTGGATAATCCGGCTGACTTGCAGAATATAGAGAAGCTGACGCAGAACTCGCAGGGAGGCAATGTCCCGGTGATGGAACAGCTTGTGCTGGAAGGCAAGCACTGGCAGTTGGAGGCTGTGGAGTTTTTTGATGTCACCGACCGTTTCAATACGTTAGTTCGTCCGGTGCGTGCACTTTCCTACAGGGATTGCCTCTACCGGGGTAACCTGTTGTTTGCGGAGAATACGGAGAAGGAAGCCGGCTTTTTCATGTTGAAGGAGGCGCCTACTTCCAACGTGCAGCTCTATTATCCGGGAGGAGATTTCATGGTTAGTGAAGGAACTTTCCGTATGGTCGGGCTTGGTATTGACAGTGCGGATGTGAAGGCAGATGAATGGACAAAGGCCTATAGCTATGTGACCGGTACCTACCGTTCCGGCGAGAAACAGAAACGGATGGCCCTTCGGAATTACCAGATGCGCATCCGTCCGTTCCTGCAAGACCGCGATGAGATGGTGATGCTGAATACCTGGGGAGACAGAGGGCAGGACACGCGTGTGAACGAGGCTTTCTGTCTGAAGGAACTGGAATTGGCTTCCCGCTTGGGCATTACGCATTTCCAGATAGACGACGGATGGCAGGCGGGGCGCAGTGCCAATTCCGCCTATGGGGGCAGTTTTAAGAATATCTGGGATAATCCGGATTACTGGACGCCCGATCCCGGCCGTTTCCCGAATGGCCTGGCGCCGATTGTAGAGCGGGGGAAAGAGTTAGGTATCGAGGTCTGCCTCTGGTTCAACCCCAGCATCCAGCATGATTATGCCGACTGGCAGAAAGATGCCGATGCATTGATCGCTTTGTATGAGAAATATGGCATCCGGACTTTTAAGATCGACGGTACATTCTTTGATAATAAATTGTCCGAAAGCCGCCTGCGCAGCCTGTACGACCGGGTGATGGAGGCGACCGGATGGAAAGCCGTGCTGAACCTGGATGCAACAGCCGGACGGCGGGGCGGTTATTTCTTCTTTAATGAATATGGAAATATCTTCCTGGAAAACCGGTACACGGATTGGGGTAACTATTATCCGTACTGGTCCTTGCGTAATTTATGGATGCTTTCGCGTTATGTCGCCCCTCAGTCCTTACAGATCGAGTTCCTGAACAAATGGCGTAACGGCGATAAATATAAGGGAGACAGGTTTGCTCCGGCAACTTATTCTTTCGATTATCTGTTTGCCATAACGATGGCGGCCCAACCGCTGGCTTGGTTCGAAGCTTCGAATCTGCCGGATGAGGCTTTCCCGACAGGCGAGGTAATCAAGAAGTATAAGGCAATCCAACACGACTTTCATACCGGCTCCGTTTTCCCGGTTGGGAATGAGCCTTCGGGCAAGTCTTGGTGCGGCTTCCAGTCGATAAAGGAGAAGAAAGGATATTTCCTTGTGTTCCGCGAATACAATGACGCTGAATCCTTCGATATGGATACTTTCTTCGAACCGGGCGACGAAGTCGAGTTCAAACCCGTCATCGGTGCCGGAAAAGCCTTTCGCTCCATCACCAGCGGAAACGGACGAATCCGTTTCTCCCTTCCGCAACCGAATAGCTATGCGTTGTATAGTTATCGGGTTTTATAAGTATATTTGCCGGTAGAATATTATAAAACTAAAATAAAGAAGACGATGGAAGAATCTAAAAAAAGACTTTATCGTTCCAATAAGGGGATGATTGCAGGTGTTTGTGGCGGGATCGCGGATTATTTCGGCTGGGACCCGACATTAGTGCGTATCGGATACATATTATTGAGTATCTTTACGGTGTTTTCCGGGGTGATCGCCTATCTGATCCTCTGGATGGTTATACCTAAACAACCTTATTAATAAAGAATGAATTTTGAATTATCTTCTCCATTCAGTCCGACGGGCGACCAGCCGGAAGCGATTGCGGCTCTGTCCGACGGTATAAAGAGTGGTGTGCCTTTCCAGACCTTGTTAGGGGTAACGGGGTCCGGAAAGACGTTTACAATTGCCAATGTGATCAAGGAGGTGAAGAAACCGACCCTGATCTTGAGTCATAACAAAACGCTTGCAGCACAGTTGTACAGCGAGTTTAAGGCGTTCTTTCCGAATAATGCCGTCGAGTATTTTGTTTCTTATTACGATTATTATCAACCGGAAGCCTACTTGCCGAGTACGGATACTTACATCGAAAAGGATTTGCAGATCAATGACGAGATCGACAAGTTGCGTCTGCGGGCTACTGCTTCGCTGCTCTCCGGGCGGAAAGATGTCATTGTCGTCTCTTCCGTCTCCTGCCTCTATGGTATGGCGGACCCGACTGCTTTTGCCGAGAAGGTGACGCATCTGGAAAGGGGTATGCGCATCGATCGGGACAAGCTATTACGGCGTTTCGTGGATGCCCTTTATGTCAATAATAAACTGGAATTTAACCGGGGCTGCTTCCGGGTAAACGGAGACACGGTCGATATCTTCCCGGCGATTGAAACCTTTGACGGGGCGGCTTACCGCATCGAGTTCTGGGACGATGAGATAGACCGCATCTCTTCGTTCGACCCACAGACCGGACAGGAGATTGACGAGCAGGACGAACTGAATATCTATCCGACGAATCTTTTCGTCACTACGCAGGAACGTATCAATATGGCTATCGGGCAGATCGATGTAGACTTAGGTACGCAGGTGAAATTCCTGCAAGAGATCGGCAAACCTTACGAGGCAAAGCGTTTGTATGAACGGGTTACTTTCGACCTGGAGATGATACGCGAACTGGGACATTGTTCCGGTATCGAGAACTATTCCCGTTATTTCGACGGCCGCCAGGCGGGTGAACGTCCTTTCTGCCTCTTGGATTATTTTCCGAAAGATTTTATGCTGGTCGTGGACGAGAGCCATGTGACAATCCCGCAGATACGGGCGATGTACGGGGGTGATTATTCTCGTAAGAAGAACCTGGTGGAATATGGCTTTCGTCTGCCGGCAGCGATGGATAACCGGCCGCTTACGTTCGACGAGTTCGAATCGTTGACCCCGCTGGCTATTTATGTCAGTGCGACGCCTGCCGATTACGAGTTAGAGAAGAGCGAAGGTATCGTGGTCGACCAGGTGATCCGTCCGACCGGACTGCTTGATCCGGTGATCGAAGTGCGTCCGACGCTGAACCAGATCGACGACTTGATGGAAGAGATAACGAAACGTTCTGCTGTGGACGAACGTGTCCTGGTTACGACACTGACGAAACGCATGGCGGAAGAGTTGACCACCTATTTGATGCGGATGGGAGTCCGTTGCAACTATATCCACAGCGATGTCGACACGCTGGAGCGTATTCAGATTATGGATGACCTCAGGAAAGGGTTGTTTGATGTGCTGATCGGTGTCAATCTGCTTCGTGAAGGGCTCGACCTGCCGGAAGTTTCGCTGGTCGCCATTCTGGATGCCGACAAAGAAGGCTTTCTCCGCTCGCACCGCTCCCTGACGCAGACTGCCGGACGTGCGGCCCGAAACGTGAACGGAAAGGTGATCTTCTATGCCGACAAGATAACCGACAGTATGCGTCTGACAATGGATGAAACGGCACGCCGCCGTGAAAAACAGCTTGCCTACAATGAGAAACATGGCATCACGCCTCGCCAGGTGATCCGGAACAGCGTCTCTCTGATGGCGGAAAAGCAGCAACCTGTTACGGGCGAACCGTATGCTTATGTGGAGCCGGAACCAAGTCTGGTCGCAGATCCGGTGGTTCAGTATATGAACCGTACGCAGCTTGAGAAGGCTATCGAGCGGACGAAGAAGCAGATGATGGAAGCGGCTAAGAAGCTGGAATTTATCGAAGCAGCCCAGTTCCGTGACGATTGGTGAAGTTAGAGGATCTGTTGGGAACAAAAAAGGAATAAAAAGAGCGTTATGAAACTGAAGTATCTGATATTGTTGCTGTTGCTTCTCTCTTTCTCTGCCGGAAATGCGCAGTCTGTCGAAGACAAGGCGGTTTATGACCGGTATTGCCGGGCTATGGAATCGAAGAAGGCTTTACCGACAGGCGAGCTGATGGTGGAAACGGCTCGTTTCTTCTTAGGAACTCCTTATGTGGCCGGCACATTGGAGAAGGAACCGGAAGGACTGGTTGTCAACCTGCTCGGACTGGATTGCATGACTTTGGTCGAGAATACGGCTGCTTTAGTTCGTTCTTTGAAGGAGCAACATCCGTCATTCAATCTTTATATGTCCGCTCTGAAAGGGATGCGTTACCGAAATCCGGATAAGGCTACACAGGATTATACAGACCGCCTCCATTATACTTCCGACTGGATTTATGAGAACGAGCGGAGAGGCTACCTGAAAGATGTCACGAAAGAGATAGGAGGAGAACCGCTTATGTTGGACCTCTTTTTTATGTCTATGCATCCGGGTAGTTACAAACAGTTGAATGGGCACCCTGATCGTGTGGTAATAATGGCGGCGAAAGAGCGGGAGATCAGTGCCCGTCCGTACTATTACATTCCGCAGGATGAGATCAATGCACATGCCGGAGAGATCCGGAACGGCGATATTGTTTGTTTTGTGACGACTATAAGGGGATTGGATATTTCTCATGTCGGCATTATCTGCCGGGAAGGGGAGAAGCTGACCTTTATCCATGCCTCGACTTCTAAGAAACAGGTGATTGTGAATGAGGAACCTTTGCAGGAATACGTGCAGAGCATCAAACGTAACAGCGGCATAATGATTGTCCGCCCGCAATTCTGACGGTTACTGGAAGAGTTCGAATGCAAACTTGAATCCGATGCCGTCATATTTCAGTTTGTCGAACCCGACGAAGGCGGCGACGTTGAATATATGGTTACCGAAGCCATATCCTATTTCCGTATAGCTTGGTTTGATCGGCATCCACAACTGGCTGAGGTAGAAACGTTCCGAAATGATATGTTTGGTTGCTTCCGGTTTGAACAGCTGGATGAGCATAAACGGGCTTTCATACATGAGATGGCCTTGCACGTATTTGTCGGAGGCGTTGAACCATACACTTCTCAGCTGATGGAAGACACCCCCGAAATCATCTCCTCCCCACGACTCAGGGAAGTTATGCCGGGTGAAATACCGGTAATCGGCAAAATAGGTTGATTTCTGGTTTGTGTACATACCTCCGCTGATGTGGTAGTTAAACCGGCGGGACAATCCCAGGTAAATGCTTTGGTGGATGTCGGCTTCTATGCGTCCGTAATTTCCGCTACTCTTCCATACGCCGGGTATGGATTGTCCGAATTCCAGGGAAATAGTAGGATAGTAGGAGTAGAGATACTCTTTACGATAACCGTCCATCCAGTAATACTGCCTGGGTGTATAGGAGAAACCGATCGTTGGTATGAAGTCGTGATAGTTTTCATTGATAATTTCCGTTACGCCGTCTCCCGGATCGATCGCGCTTTTCCGGGTTGGAACACGGCGGTGGTATGAGACACCGGTCGTTAGTTGAAAACCGTTGAACAACTCGATCTGATTTTTGAGCTCGACGTAGTAGTGCTTAAAGTATTCCAGATCCAGATTGTCGAAGTTGAAGGCGGAGTCTTTCAACTGCTCGTTGATTTCCTCCATGATCTTGGATGAGTATCCCTGGTTGGTGTTCCCGATGCTGAGACTTAGGGCGCCTCGCTTTTCCGGAAGATATTCCCAGTCTCCTCCAAACTTGAAAAACAATTCTTTTCGTTTGAAGACGAAACCGATCTCCGGACGGAAACGTAGCTGGCGGTCCCGTTTGAATGTCTTGCTGAAGCGGACCTGTTGCCTGTAGGTAATGCCGTTTCGTCCTGAATAGCCTAACTGAAAAGGATTCAGTATGCCGGAATACTTCAGACGAGTGGTCTTGTAATCCAGATTGATCGTATTGGTTAGCTTTTCCGTTATTTTCAGATACCTCTGGATATTGCCGGTATCGCTTTTTTGCAGGACTGCAATGTTTTTCTTTTCGTATTTTATCGCTTCTTCTTTGGTCAACGGTATGTCCCGTTTCTTGTTCCAGTAGCTGCTGTCGCTTATGATCGGGATCGTGTCGGATGATAGCCGGTAATATCCTGTCAAGTCGAGCGGCTTGTATTTTTTACTTTCGTAATCTTCTTCCACCCATTCGACTGCATTGTACTTGAAAGAGGTGTGATAGGAGCTGGCGATGGCATTCCCTAATACGTGATACCGGAGAAAGAGGTCGGCTTTTTGCGGCAGGATGAAATGGCGGTAATCACGCCCGAATGTCATGACGAGGTTGAACTCGGCAAAGGAGAAGCGTCCGTTTACGTCGATCTTGTCGATACGCCAGTTTTTATCTGTGATATAAAGGTCCCCGCATATGAGTTTCTGGCTCCATAATTTGGGCATGAAGCGTATCTTGTATATTTTCAGATTATCGACAATTTCAATACTCTCCAGGTTGAAGTTGTAGAACTTGAATGCTTCGTTAGCGACCGGCATAATGATTCCCTCATTATAGATGGTTGGTGAGTAGACATTCAGGTTCAGGAATGTCAGGACTTCCTGTTGCTTAGCCCCATTCGGGATGCTGTTACCGTATAGCGCCTCGAAATTGTGTTGGTAATTGTTGGGTGCGTTGAATTTGGATTGACTCACCATCTCGAAAATCATGTCCTTATTCCTTCTGTCTACCGGAAAAAGATGATGGGCAAAGCGCATTAAAATGTTTCGTTTGAGGATTTCCGTTTTGCCTTTGATGTAGATTTCGGCTTCATACCGGTTAACGGCAGTCCTATATTTATCGGCATTTTCGATTACCATTCTCATAATAGAATCTCCTTGCTGGGATGAGACTGTTTTAGGTGTTCTTCCCAGCAATAAAAGATTTCCATAACTACCGTCAGGGTTAGCTAAGGCATTCGCTGCGATAAAAAGCAGAATGATTATATTAATATACTTTTTCAACAAATTATCGTCCCTTTCTTTACAAACGTAATTAATAAAATCGAATTTCCAGGCTAAAGAGTGTAAAATGTTTATGAATTTAGTAAATTATCAGATTAAACATATTATGCTTTTAAAAGAAAAGTATTACATTTGTGCTTCACAAGTATGTTATATAGCAGTCGTGGTTAAACAACAAAAAGAAGAGGTCGATCTATCGGCCAGTTTGGCAGAAGTATGGAGAGTCCTGACCGAAAAGGAACGGGATGTGCTCCGTAATAATTCGACGATCCAGCATTTCAAACGTAATGAGTTGATATATTGCGAGGGCGACGAACCGAGGGATATGATGTGCTTATTAAAAGGCAAGGTGAAAATCTTTAAGGAAGGTGTAGGCGGTCGAAGCCAGATCATCCGGATGATTAAGCCTGTGCAGTACTTTGGTTACCGGGCAAATTTTGCTCAGGAAAACTATCTGACGAATGCTTCTGCTTTTGAGGCTTCGACAGTATGCCTGATTCCGATGACGATTGTTACTGACCTTTTAATGGGAAATGCGAATCTTGCAATGTTTTTTATCCGCCAACTTTCTCTCGATTTAGGAATCGCTGACGAACGTACGGTCAACCTTACCCAGAAACATATCCGGGGTCGTCTGGCAGAATCGTTGTTGTTCCTGAAAGATAGTTACGGCTTGGAAGAAGATGGGGCAACGTTGAGTATTTACCTGTCTCGTGAAGATTTGGCAAATCTCTCTAACATGACAACATCCAATGCTATCCGTACATTGTCTACATTTGTCGCTGAGCGTATTATCGCAATCGATGGTCGAAAGATCAAGCTGATAGACGAAGATAAGCTCAGAAAGATAAGTAAGATGGGATAATGGAATAAATTGAAGATTGAGAGTTGAAAATTGAAAATTAAAAGACTGAGAGGTCTCTGTAATAATTTTCAATTTTCAACTCTCAATTTTTAATTATAAAGCTTCCCTGATACGGACCAGCCGTGTCAGTAATCCTTCCAGTAAATCGAGTTGCAGCATATTAGCCCCGTCTGATTTGGCCTTGGATGGTTCCGGATGGGTTTCGATGAATAATCCGTCGGTTCCGACAGCAATGGCTGCTTTGGCTATTGTCTCAATCAGAGCCGGAAGTCCGCCTGTTACGCCGGAAGTCTGGTTCGGCTGCTGCAGGGAATGGGTTACATCCATGATAACCGGATACCCGAACTGCTGCATTTGAGGAATTCCCCGATAATCCACTACCAAGTCGGTATAACCGAATGTTGTGCCTCTTTCCGTAATCATAATATTGTTATTTCCGGCGTCGGCTACCTTTTGTACGGCAAACTTCATGGCTTCCGGTGAAAGGAATTGTCCTTTTTTGATATTGACGATCTTGCCTGTTTTGGCTGCAGCAACCAATAAGTCTGTCTGGCGGCAAAGGAAAGCCGGGATTTGCAGGACTTCGACATATTCGGCTGCCATTGCGGCTTCTGTCGTTTCATGGATATCTGTGACTGTCGGGATATCGAATGTCTCACTGACTTTGCGCAGTATCTTGAGCGCTTTCTCGTCTCCTATGCCGGTAAAGGAATCCAGGCGTGAACGGTTGGCTTTCCGGTATGATCCTTTGAATACATACGGGATGTTCAGTTTATTCGTGATGCCGACCACTTTTTCGGCAATGCGCAGTGCCATATCTTCTCCCTCTATCACGCAAGGGCCTGCCATCAGGAAGAAGTTATCGTTGTTTTTTAAATCGTTTATTGTTATCATAATCGTTATATGTTGTTTTGTCTCAATAACTCCAATGTCTTCTCGATCTTTTCCTCTGTCGGCAATGTTGCGTCTATCCAATGGATGGTGCTTCCCCGGCGTTCCATTCCGCGGAACCATGTCATTTGCCGTTTGGCGAATTGGTGGATGGCGATTTCCAATTGTGAAACCATTTCCTCATAAGACATTTCGCCTATTATATATAGTGTTAGGTATTTATATTCCAGTCCGTAATAAATCAGGTCTTCCGGCTTTACGCCCGAATCGATGATGCCGCGTACTTCATCTACCATCTTCATCCAGACGGGTGCGCAAGCGGCGGGAAATCTTTTCGCGCCGTAACTCGCGGTCAATGTCGATACCGATGATCAGGCTGTTGATCGGGTCGTATTCGTTTGCATCCGGAGCTTCGTTCCTGTAATATTCTTCAATCTCGATAGCGCGGATGGCGCGTTGGGCCGTATCTACGTCTGTCTTGTTGTGTAAAGTCTTATAGCTGGCAAGTATTTGTTCCAGTTCCGGGAGTGATTTGTCTTTTAATGACTCACGCAGTTCCGGGTTCTGGGGAACATCCAGCAGCTTATAACCTTTCAATACGGCTTCTATATACATTCCCGTACCTCCGCAGAGAACAGGCAGTTTCCCTTTCTCCCGGATTGATTCATAAGCCCGGAAGAAATCGTGCTGATATTCGAATACGTTATACTTGTATCCCGGATCGCATATGTCGATCAGGTGGTAAGGGATTGCTTTTCCGTTTACCGTATAATCGGCCAGGTCTTTCCCTGTCCCGATATCCATCGAACGGTAAATCTGTCTGGAGTCGGCGCTGATAATCTCCGTGTCCAGTCGGGCGGCGAGTGCGGCGGCAAATGTTGTCTTGCCGGAGGCTGTCGGCCCTAAAACAGTGATAAGTTGATAGGCATCCATAGTGGTACAAAGGTAGACAAAAAAAGCCGCAACCCGAAGGATGCGGCTTTTAAACTATATAATCTTATGATTATCCGTTTACAGATGCCATGTGAGCTACCAGGTCAAGAACCTTGTTAGAATAACCGATTTCGTTATCATACCAAGAAACAACCTTTACGAATGTATCTGTCAAAGCGATACCAGCTTTAGCATCGAAGATAGAAGTACGAGCGTCGCCCAGGAAGTCAGAAGAAACAACTGCATCTTCAGTGTAACCCAGGATACCTTTCAGTTCGCCTTCAGAAGCTTCCTTCATAGCTGCGCAGATTTCTGCGTAAGTAGCCGGCTTAGCCAAGTTAACTGTCAAGTCAACAACAGAAACGTCCAGAGTCGGAACACGCATTGACATACCAGTCAATTTGCCGTTCAAAGCCGGGATAACTTTACCTACAGCCTTAGCAGCACCTGTAGAAGAAGGGATGATGTTGCCAGAAGCAGCACGACCACCTCTCCAGTCCTTCATAGACGGACCGTCAACAGTCTTCTGAGTAGCAGTAGTTGAGTGAACAGTTGTCATCAAACCGTCTGTGATACCGAACTTGTCGTTCAGAACCTTAGCGATAGGAGCCAAACAGTTAGTAGTACAAGAAGCGTTAGAAACGAACTGAGTACCTTTAACATAAGTTTTTTCGTTTACACCGCAAACGAACATTGGAGTGTCGTCCTTAGAAGGAGCAGACATTACAACATATTTAGCGCCAGCTTCGATATGAGCCTGAGCTTTTTCTTTTGTCAGGAACAGACCTGTTGATTCAACAACATATTCTGCACCGATTGCATCCCATTTCAAATCAGCAGGATTTCTTTCTGCAGTTACACGGATAGCTTTACCGTTTACAATCAGTTTGCTGTTTTCAACGTCAGCTTCAATAGTTCCGTCGAACTGACCGTGCATAGTGTCATATTTCAGCATATATGCCAAGTAATCAACCGGGCAAAGGTCGTTAATACCTACGATCTGAATATCGCTTCTCTTCTGAGCAGCACGGAAAACGAAACGTCCGATACGGCCGAAACCGTTAATACCTACTTTAATCATTGTAATAAAACTTTTATGGGTTTATTAAAAATAATAATTTTATATCCGAATTAGCGTCTACAAGGAGTAGCACACGAGCTTGAAAAGTTTGTTGTATCTCATTCCTTGTTTTTAACGACTGCAAATTTAGTCATTTTTTTTATTGTTTGGGAAATAGAACGAGAAAAATATGCCCTCTAACATAAATTAATTGTTGAGGCTTATTTCTTTTTCTTAAAAAGTTTCTTTATTATCCATGTCTGGACCTTTTGTATCCCCCAAGCGGTTAGTAATGGGCGCGCAACGTCCCAAGCTACGGGTAGTAAACTCTGTGCAACAGAAAGATAATCGGAAAATCCCAACGACAGGGAGGGCACTTCCGAAACCGGTTGCACGGACTGGCTGTTTTCTGTTCCTTTGGATTTAGCTTTTGTGTTTGGGAATAAAAGAGCGGAGACACCCGAGAGTAGCAGGCTACCGGCATTCTCTTGTATGTATGAGAAATCGGTATTCAATTTCTGTTCCTGTAGCACGCATGCCTGTTGGATGCGGCGGCGGTCAGAAATCAGTTTCTCCAGCGGGGTCTGTTGCTGCTTGTTCATTGTCTGTCGCGTTTGTTTTATCGTCATTTGTTGTCAATGCAGAGATCACAACGTTCAATACCTTGTTGCTGATTCTGTCTTTGTTCATTATAATAATTCCGATCAGTATCAGATAGAGGATGGCGACCACGCCAAACCCCGAGCCGACCGACCCGAACAGGTCACCGAGGAAGAAACCTAAAGCCAGGAAGATGAACAGAATTGCAAAGAAAGCCAGAAACAACAAAATAACACCATACGAAAGGACAGCGATCACTTTCCCCGTCCTCTCGTATGTGTTTAATTTTAGGAGTTCGAGCTTCAACTCCACGTAAGCCGAAAGGTCATCTTTCAGCTCCCGGAAGATTTCTCCTGAGTCTTTCTCCATACAAACTTATTCTGCTACGATTTCTTCTGTAGTTTTTGCAACTTCGGCTTTACCCTCTTTGTATTTAGCAAGAGCAGAATTGAAGCCTTCTTTTACTTTTCCAACTACACCATTCAATTCTTCTAATAGTTGTTCTCTTTTATCTGTTGCTGCCAGATAACCAACTGCAGCGCCAACGGCTGCACCAACTACTAATCCCAGTAATAATTTAGAATCTACATTTTTCATAACTCTTTCTTTTTATAATGTTGCTACTAAGATAACGAATATACTTGAATGATAGTTTACTTCGGCCTTAACTTTTAGGGTTAATTAATGTTATGGTTTTTGAACTTTCACCGCAACCCAATTATTCTTCTCTGTGTGCGACAACAAGGTGAGTCCGTTGCGTTTGCATTCTTCCTCGATAGCAGGAATGTCCTGTGTATAGAAACCACTCATGAAGAGTAGCGCACCCGGTTTCATGCAGTCGTTGTAGTGGCGGATGTCATTCAGCAGGATATTCCGGTTGATATTGGCGAATACGATATCGAATTGTCCGGCAGTTGCGATCTGTTCGGCGCCGCCGAGCGCGACCTGTATGTCGTCTGTATTGTTGAGGCGGATGTTTTCGAGCGCATTGTTATAGGCCCATTCGTCAATATCGATGGCGACAACACGTCCGGCTCCTTTCATGCGGGCAAGGATGGCCAATACGGCTGTTCCGCATCCCATGTCGAGCAGTTCTTTCCCGGCCAGGTCCAGTTTGAGCATTTCGCTGATCATCAGGTAAGTCGTTTCGTGGTTGCCGGTTCCGAAAGCCATTTTCGGATCGATGATAATGTTATAGGTATAGCCCGGTTCGTGTTCGTGGAAAGAGGCGCGTATGATGCAGTCTTTGCCGATGCGGATCGGTTTGAAGTAATTCTTTTCCCACTCTTCGTTCCAGTCCTTGCTTTCCACCAAAGATTCGGTGTAATGGATCTCGACATTTTCCAGCGGGAAAGCGGCAAGTTTCTCCTGCAAGCTCTTTACATTATATAATTGATCGGAAATATACCCAAGCAGTCCGTTTTCGTTTTCGGTAAAACTTTCAAAACCGATTTCTCCCAGTTCGGCGGCCAGCACGTCGTTAATGATGGAAGTCTCGATAGGAGAGTCGTAGGTGAAAGTAAGTTCGTAATAATTCATATCTTTTTGTTTAACCTGTTTATACTGACAAATATAGTAATTATTATCAAAAACATAAGATATAAAATCATTTTTAGGAATGGAATAAGGCCTGAAATCTTTTTCTTTGACTGCAAAAGTCATGCTATTAACAGATTAAATCGCAACGATATGAAAAAGACAACACTATTGCTTTTGATCGCTTTGATTTTCGGTTGGGCGGGATGTACGTCCGATTCGACAGTAAAAGTAGAGAATCTCCGGTTGGAGATGAAAGAAAATCCATTAGGAATTAATGTGACGCAACCTCGCTTCTCCTGGCAAATCGTTTCCGATAGGCCGGATTTGGCACAAGTCTCTTATCAGATACAGGTGGCCGCATCTCCCGAACAGTTAGAATCAGGAGAAGGCCTTTTGTGGGATTCGGGCGTAGTCCGTTCGGATCAATCGGTGCTGGTTCCGTATGCAGGGAAAGCGCTCAAATCGGGAAAGCCTTATTTCTGGCGTGTAAAGTTAGCGACTAATCAAGGCGACAGTCCCTGGAGCGATGTCGGAAGCTGGTCGATGGCCCTGCTCGATGACTCGGAATGGAAAGCGACTTGGATCGGTGAGGATGCCCTTTCCAATCCGGGCGAAGAAATAGGAGTGGCCGGTGGAAACAATAAAACCCGTCTTGCCGCCCGTTACCTGCGTAAAGAGTTTACGGCAGACAAGGCGGTGAAGCGGGCTGTCCTGTATATCTCCGGTCTCGGCTCGCACGAGGCTTATCTGAACGGAAAGAAGGTGAGCGAAGATGTTTTTGCCCCGATGCCTTCCTTATATTATAAGCGTGTATATTATAATGTATATGATGTGACGGATTTACTGGCTGCCGATAAGAATACGCTGGGCGTGATATTGGGTAACGGCCGCTTCTTCTCCATGCGTAATCCGGGTATGAAAACGTTTGGTCTGCCCCGTTTGTTGGCACAGCTTCAGATTGAATATGCCGACGGGTCGCAGGCAACAGTTGTCAGCGATGCTTCCTGGAAAATCACTTCAAAAGGACCGATCGTTGCCAATAACGAGTTTGATGGCGAAGAATATGACGCCCGCTTAGAAATGGCAGGCTGGAACACGAATGGTTATGACGATGGCGCCTGGAAAACTCCCGACGTAATGGAAGTTCCGGCCGGAAAGCTGACGGCACAGCAGAATCCGAATATCCGGGTACAGGAAACCTTGAAACCGGTTGCCATCTTTGAACGTCCCGACGGCAAATATATCCTGGATATGGGACAAAATATGGTCGGTTGGTTGTCCATAAGCCTGAAAGGGAAAAAAGATCAACCTGTCTCTATGAAGTTTGCCGAACTGTTGCAGAAAGACGGTTCGCTCTACCTGGCAAACCTGCGTAAAGCATTGGTGACAGATACTTATACGCCAGCCGAAGACGGCGATTTCAGTTGGCAACCCCGTTTTGTCTATCATGGTTTCCGTTTTGTGGAAATCTCCGGGCTTGATTATAAACCCGAGCTGTCTGCTTTTACCGGCCATGTGATTTATGACCGGATGGCGACGACCGGACGTTTTGAGACATCCAATCCGTTGGTGAACCAGATACATCAGAACTCTTATTGGGGAATCCGCAGTAATTACCGGGGCATGCCGACCGATTGTCCGCAGCGTGACGAACGCCTCGGCTGGCTGGGCGATCGTGCGACGGGCGCTTATGGCGAAGCCTTTATCTTCGACAACTCCCGATTGTATAATAAATGGTTGCAGGATATCGAAGACTCCATGAGTCCGGAAGGCAGCATCTCGGATGTTTCTCCGAACTATTGGACGATTTATGCAGACGATGTGACCTGGCCGTCCGCCTTCTTCTATGTCGCCGATATGCTGTATCGCCAATATGGTGACGACAGTGCGATCCGCACGCATTATCCGGCCATGAAACGTTGGATGGCGCATATGGAAGCGACGACCATGCAGGATTATATCATGACGAAAGACCAGTATGGCGACTGGTGTATGCCTCCCGAATCACAAGAGCTGATCCATTCAAAGGACCCGGCTCGTAAGACAGACGGGGCGATTCTCAGTACGACTGTTTATTATGATTTGCTAAATAAGATGATCGGTTTTGCCCGTATCTGCGGACAGGAAGCCGATATCCCTGGATTCGAGTCGCTTGCCGCTAAGATGAAAGAAGCCTATAATGCTAAGTTCTTTGATAAAGAGACGGCGCAATATGGAAATAACACGGTGACAGCCAATATCCTGTCCTTGCGTCTCGGACTCGTGCCGGAAGGATACGAAGGCAAAGTGTTCAAAAATATAGTGGATAAGACGGAAGGCGACTTCGGCGGCCATGTCAGTACCGGAGTGTTGGGAATCCAGCATCTGATGCGCGGACTGACCGAATACGGACGTGTGGATATGGCTTATAAAATCCTGACAAACGAAACATATCCGAGTTGGGGCTACATGATCAGGAATGGCGCAACGACGATCTGGGAACTTTGGAACGGTGACACGGCAGATCCAGCCATGAACTCGGCCAACCATGTGATGCTGCTCGGCGACCTGCTCATCTGGTATTACGAAGACTTGGCCGGTATCAAATGCGCTCCTGATGCTGTCGGGTTTAAAAAGTTGGTGATGGAACCTGTGTTTCCCGACGGCCTGGACGAAGTCTCCGCTTCCTATCGGTCTGTTTACGGCGAGATCAAGAGCGCTTGGACAAAGAAGAACGGCGACTTTAGCTGGGATATCACATTGCCGGGCAACACGACGGCGATTGTCCGCATACCGAAAGAATACGTTGTGACGGTCGGTAATCTGCCGGGCGTACGGCGAGTTTCGGCGACGGAAGGATATACAGAGATCGAGATCGGTTCCGGAAGCTATCATTTTGGAAAATAGTTTCAAAAAGATTTGGATGATAAATTAAGAAACAGTAATTTTGCACACTGAATTCCGCAGAGGGTAAACAAGTGATGCTTAGATGTGTATCCACCCCCGGGACATAACCTGTTTAAATAGAAAAAAGACAGATGTACGTAATCGTAGAAATCAACGGACAGCAGTTCAAAGCTGAAGAAGGCAAGAAGTTGTTCGTTCATCACATTCAGAACGCAGAAAGCGGTGCTGTTGTGGAATTTGACAAAGTGTTGTTGGTTGACAACAATGGAGAAGTTAAAGTAGGTGTTCCTACTGTAGAAGGTGCAAAGGTAGTATGCGAAGTACTGTCTCCGCTGGTAAAAGGTGATAAAGTGCTGATCTTCCACAAGAAGAGAAGAAAAGGTTATCGTAAATTGAACGGTCACCGTCAGCAGTTCACTGAAGTGAATGTAAAAGAAATTGTTGCTTAACGTTTAAAGGAGAAAAGAAGAAATGGCACATAAGAAAGGTGTGGGTAGTTCTAAGAACGGCCGTGAATCACAAAGTAAGAGATTAGGTGTTAAGCTTTTCGGTGGCGAAGTAGCTAAAGCTGGTAACATTTTGGTTCGTCAGAGAGGAACTGTTCATCATCCGGGTGAAAACGTTGGTATCGGTAAGGACCACACGTTGTACGCATTGGTTGATGGCGTAGTTACTTTCCGCAGAGGTAAAGAAAACCGTTCTTTCGTTTCTGTAAAAGAAATCGTTGCAGAAGCATAAGTACCGGTATTATAGAATAAGAAAAAAGGATATTCGCTTGGCGGGTATCCTTTTTTTGTGTCTGATTATACGGTTTTATCTTTTGTATTCGATAAAATTAGCCTATTTTTATCGAGTATAAAAGATAAAACAGTTCTTTCTGTCCGGTGAATTATCCAGCATCAGCTAATATGTATGTTTTATGCGTTCGATAGCCCATGTTTTGGGTGATTTCGTTGGTGAGGAATTTATCTTTACGAGACCGGTCATATTGTTTATATTTGCCAGTTTTGAACCTTCTGCAAACCTGAATAATTTACAATAACCCCCATTTCTGACATTTTTCTATTTCGTCCAAAATCTTGATCGATTTTGGATTGACTCTTTTCACGGTTTAAGCTCCCCTTTCTGACAATAGGAAAAACGAGGTGCGCAGTCCATTCCGAAAAGCGTGCAATTTGATTGCCGAAAGACGGAAACACCGGCAAAGTGATAAACCTTAACTCCCGGAGAATCGAATATTTGAAAACAAAACGGACGGCGTTCCAAATATCTCAAGGAAATTCAGGTGCTTTTTTGCCTTAAAGACGGTCCTCTTTCCAATTACGACCGTCCAAATCTCCATTACGACCGTGCTAATCTTCGCGAGGTGCCGAGTGCACTACACATTGCACGCGTAATGGCAAAGAGGACGGTCATAATTGCTGGGAACACTCAAAAAAGGCGAAAAAGTCCCTTTTTGAGGTCAAAAAAGCGGATTAACATTTATTTTGTTTCAGATGTCTTTTGGACCTAAAAAATACGTTTTATACAATAACCCCCCCCCTGCGGTTGGGATGATACTTATTGTGTTATTACACTTAAACTTGTGTTGTTAGGTATGTAATCGAAAAAAATCCTATCTTTGTATAAACTGCAAATTAAAACTTGAAATGTAATGACTTACACACCTCCTTTCACCATCAGCGCAAAAGCGATCAACCTGATAGCTGAAATTGCGGCGCAGATTGAGCGTTATGCAATCCGTATGGAGCAAGGAGATGCTCTTATAAAAGATGTCGGTGTAAATGTCGGTGTAAACGAGGGTAAGATTCTTGCCTTGATTCATCTTAATAATCGTATTTCTGCAAAAATGTTGGCAGAACAGTTGGTTTTAAGTATGCGTCAGGTAGAACGTCTCATTACTGGATTGAAAAAGAAAGGATATCTTGTTCGTATGGGAAGTGCCAAAGGCGGATATTGGATCGTGAATAGGTAGATTACGGTATCTGTTGGGTGATATTGAGTAATATATATTTAAACGTTCTAACATTATGAAAACAAAAAAACTCCTTTTATTGGCAACATCCCTCTTTTTAATGGGGAGCCAGGTTGTAAGTTCCCAGTCAAAAACAGGAGACTTGCCAGTATTTGATTTCTCAAAAGATTATCCTCAGAAGAAGGTACGCCTTCAGGAAATTGCAGATATTGAATATGTTCCGTTGGAGACAACCGATGATATTTTGTTAGGCGGGTCATCGTCGCTCTCTGCTGTTACCGATAAATATATTCTTGTGCATGAATCTCGGTTGGGTGATATTTTTGTTTTCGATCGTAAGACAGGGAAACTTTATTCTCAGTTCAATCACACGGGGTCAAGCGGTATGGAATATTCATGGATTAAAAACGGTACGATTCTGGATGAAAAAGCAGGAGAAATATATGTATGCTCTCAATATATTCAGGTTTATTCGCTGAAAGGAGAATACAAGCGGACATTGAAGATTAATGGTACCGAGAATGGTATGAAGATTCTTAATTTTGATGATGAATCTTTACTTATTTACGATGATGTAGTTCTACAACCGGGTCGTGAAAAAGAGACTAAAAAAGATCCTTACCGCCTTGTTTCGAAGAAAGACGGCAGTCTGATTTCTGTATTGGATATCCATTTCTCTAAAAGATATTCAAATGCGATAGTGCAGAAAGATGGTAATATGTATAGACCTTTTAAATTCTATTATCTCCATAACATGCATTATGGATCAGATTTGATGATTATGGATATATCATCCGATACGTTGTATCAGCTATCTGCAAATAGAGAGTTGGTGCCTGTCTTAACCCGTAAACCATCGATTCATGCTTCCGAACCTCGGAATATATGGACGCCCTTTTTAACAACTGATAAATTTATACAGTTTGGAACGCTTCTTTTGGATTTTAATTCGAAAGGAGGAAAAATCCCTACATTTATGTATGACTTTAAAACCGGTGAAATAAGTAAGCTGTCTATCTTGGATGCTGAATTTGCAATTAAACCTTATGGTTTGGGAGAATGGGAAGTCGGATCGACCCCGTCTATCGCCAAAAATATGGCAGCCGAAATGATTCAGGCGTCGTCTATGATAGAGGCTTATCAAAAGAAAAGACTGGTAGGAAATGGGAATGAAGTTGCGAAGAAACTTGTTGAAGATGACAATCCGGTGGTGAGGATTCTTAAATTCAAATAACAGAAAGTTTGATGTGATTCACTATATTTGTACAATTATAATATGAGGCCGGATTTAAAAATATAGCTGTTTATTGATATGGAAGATTTGGTAAATACAAATAGAAAGCAATCGTTTCCTGATGACTATGATGTTTGGCGTAGAGATATTGAGCGATTGATAGAAACCTCAAAGTTACAAGCAGCAATTAATGTAAACGCAGAAATGCTTATGCTTTATTGGAAAATAGGGCATGATATTTTGGAGAAACAGCAGTTACAGGGATGGGGATCGCAAGTTATAGATCGATTGTCCAAGGATCTTACTCACCGCTTTGAGGGAGATAGAGGATATTCTGTTCGTAACCTTAAGTATATGCGAAGTTTTGCTGAAGCTTATCCTGATTTTCCAATTGTGCAAGTGCCGCTTGCACAATCGGGTGAAGGTAAATTAATGCAAGTGCCACTTGCACAAATTACTTGGTATCATCATATCTCATTGCTTACTAAGGTGAAAGATACGTCAGAAAGAGCTTTCTATATTTTAGAAACGGCTCGTAATGGATGGAGCCGGGATGTGATGCTTTTGCAAATAGCCAATGGTTATATCAATGCTAAAGGTAAGGCAATCAATAATTTCGATCATACATTGCCTCCTTATCAATCCGATTTGGCTCGTAGTGCATTTAAAGATCCTTATAATTTTAGTTTCTTAGGTACAATAGCTTTGCAGCGTGAGTTGGATATCGAAAAGAAGCTGGCTGAGAGAATTACTGATTTCTTACTCGAAATGGGGCGCGGATTCGCTTTTATCGGTCGTCAATATCATATTTCGATAGATGGGGATGATTACTATATCGATATTCTGATGTATCATTTGCAACTTCATTGTTATGTGGTTATAGAGTTAAAAGCCGTTGAGTTCATTCCTGAATTTGTCAGTAAGCTCAATTTTTACATTTCGGCGGTTGATGAATATGTTAAAACACAGCAAGATAATCCTACTATCGGACTTTTACTCTGTCGTTCAAAAAGTGATACCAAAGCTCGTTTTGCCTTGCGAGGCATTACTCAACCATTAGGCATTGCTCAGTATGAAACGGATAAATTATTTGCAGATGTCGCTTCGGTATTGCCGGAAATAGACAATATAGAAGAATTGGATGATAAAGACAAAGAAGAATCATGACACGTAGACACTTTATCACATCCTCTCTCGGAATGCTTCTTTTTATCCTGGCGCTTACTTCCTGCGGCGGTAGGAAGCAGCGGGTCGCGTTGCCTGCGGACTTTAAGGGGCCGAAGGAGCTTTCACGGTTGTATGGCGTCCGTTTGACTCCGGATGATAATATTTTCCTTTATAATGAAGGGGCGAGATGGTTGGGTGTTCCTCACCGGATGGGCGGAATGACAAAGAAAGGAGTGGACTGTTCCGGATTTGTAGCGATTGTATATCGCGAGGTGTATGGGAAGCAGTTGGCACGTTCGTCGGCCGATATGCTGAAACGTAACTGTAAGAAAGTCAGCCGGGCCAATTTGAAAGAAGGCGATCTGGTGTTTTTCCGGACAGGGAAAGGAAAGAAGAATGTGCCCAATCATGTCGGGATCTATCTGAAAAACGGAAAGTTTATCCATACCAGCACATCGAACGGCGTTGTCGTGAGCAGCCTGAGTGAACCTTATTATCTCCGGGCGTGGCTTACAGGCGGACGGGTGAGATAAATGTACACTTGTCGTCAATTTTGACTTTTAATTCTTAATTCTTAATTCTTAATTTAAGAACTCTATGTATATTTGCAGCTCAATTAAAAAAACATCATTAGAGTATGTTGACGCTTAAAGTAATTACGGAAGAAACAGACCGTGTGATTCAAGGTCTGGAAAAGAAACACTTTAAAGGTGCGAAGGAATGCATTGCAAAAGTGATCGAGCTGAATGATAAAAGACGTAGTGCACAAAATCAATTAGATAAGAACCTGGCAGAGGTGAACTCCGCTTCGAAAACCATCGGCATGCTGATGAAAGAAAGGTAAAAAGGAGGAGGCCGAGACTGCCAAGCAACGTGTTGCCGAGATCAAGGAAGCCAACAAGGCGATCCAGGCAGAAATGGATCAGGCGGCTGAAGATATGCAAAACCTGCTCTATACGATCCCGAATGTCCCCTATGATGAAGTGCCCGAAGGTGTTGGTGCTGATGATAACAAAGTGGAAAAGATGGGCGGAATGGAAACGGAGCTGCCGAAAGACGCGCTGCCCCACTGGGAATTGGCGAAGAAATATGACCTGATCGACTTCGACCTGGGTGTGAAGATCACAGGCGCCGGTTTTCCGGTCTATAAAGGACAGGGCGCCCAGTTGCAACGTGCGCTGATCAACTTCTTCCTCGATGAAGCCCGTAAATCAGGTTATATGGAAATCATGCCGCCGACAGTGGTAAACGCCGCTTCCGGTTATGGCACAGGCCAGTTGCCTGATAAAGAAGGTCAGATGTATCATTGCGAAGTGGACGATCTCTATCTGATCCCGACAGCCGAAGTTCCGGTAACCAATATCTACCGCGATGTGATCCTCGATGAGAAACAGTTGCCGATCAAGAATTGCGCCTATACGCAATGTTTCCGCCGCGAAGCCGGTTCTTATGGTAAAGACGTGCGCGGGTTGAACCGCCTGCACGAGTTCTCTAAAGTGGAACTTGTCCGTATCGACAAACCGGAACATTCCAAACAGTCCCACCAGGAAATGCTGGATCATGTGGAAGGCTTGCTCCAGAAGTTGGAACTTCCGTATCGTATCCTGCGTCTTTGTGGTGGCGATATGAGCTTTACGGCTGCCCTCTGTTTTGATTTCGAAGTCTATTCGGAAGCACAGAAACGTTGGCTGGAAGTCAGCTCCGTATCGAACTTCGATAATTACCAGGCAAACCGTCTGAAATGTCGTTATCGTGACGAAAACAAAAAGACACAGCTTTGCCATACGTTGAATGGTAGCGCATTAGCCCTGCCGCGTATTGTTGCTGCTTTGTTGGAAAACAACCAGACACCGGAAGGAATCCGTATTCCGAAAGCATTGATTCCGTACACTGGCTTTGACATGATTAAGTAAAAAGGCTTTTTATAAAGTGCGAACGGATGAGTCGCACTGATGAAGACGGGATAAAAGTAAAAAATACTTTTATTCCGTTTTTCTTTTGGTTAATTCTTATTGATATCTAATCGGATTTATATAAGTTTGCGTCTTGAACTTTGAATTGGAATATGGTCGAGAGTAATGCCGGAAAAATACAAGATGACATGTTTATGGTCAGATTAATCAGGGCAGGGGATCAGCAAGCCTTTGAGTATCTGTTCAAAACGTATTTTGTCCCTCTTTGCCGTTTTGTCCGTATCTATGTAAAAGATAATGGAGTCGCAGAAGAGTTGGCACTCGATGTTTTTACTTCTGTTTGGGAGAAACGGGAGAATCTGGACATCAAATTAACTTTGAAATCTTATCTTTTCCAAGCGGCCCGCAACAGGGCTATGAATTATTTGAGAGATAACGATCGTTTTGTAGCCGTATCCGACTGGTCGTTACTCGAACGTTTTGAGATAGACGACTCCCTGGAGTTGAAAGAGTTGGAACGTCTGATTGCCGAAGCCGTTTGTTCCCTTCCCGACAGATGTCGCGAAATATTCCTGAAAAGCCGTACCGAACATCTTTCCAATAAAGAGATTGCCGAGAGATTAGATGTCTCCGTTAAAAATGTGGAGGCGCAAATCACGAAGGCGTTAAAGCTGATAAAGGCGTATTTGGGAGACTCTTATACTTATTTCTGGTAAAAAGATTTAATTTTTTTTGATTTTAGAGTAGGGTTCTCTCTCTTTGATGTGTCATACATAAAAGGAAAAGTGTATGACGGACAAAATAATTCCCTGGGATTTAATTATTTCTCATCTGAAGCAGGAAACAGATAAGAAAGAGGAAGCTGCCCTGAATGAATGGAGAAATTCGGACGGGAATGAATCTTTGTTCATGGAGCTGGAGTCACTTTGGAGGGAGGTACAGGCCGAAGCCGGGGAATATGATCCGGACGTGTCATACTACTGGAAACGGATGGAAGCCCGTATGCAGGTGAAACGGAAAGTCTATACGATTCCGGTTTTGAAATACCGGATTGCAATGGTTGCCGCCTCTTTATTACTTGTCCTGTCTGTATCAATTTCTTTTTTTGCCGGCCGGATAACGGGAAGGCCGGAAGTTGCCTCGCAGACCTATTCGGCTTTGAATGGAAAATCGCAGATGGTCTTGCCGGATGGCAGTTCTGTGTGGTTGAATATCGGTTCCACACTTTCCTATAAAACTTCTTTTACGGGAAAGCGTGAGGTCTGGCTGGAAGGGGAAGCTCTGTTTGATGTTAAGAAAGACCGGGAGCATCAGTTTACAGTCCGGACGGAAGATTTCAGCGTAAATGTCTACGGGACCCGCTTCAATGTAAAGGCATATCCTGATAGTCCGGACTTGAGGGTTGCTTTATTGGAAGGAAGGATTTCCTTGCAGAAGGGGAAAGAAGAAACGTATATGAAGCCGGGAGAACTGGCTATGATTGATAGAAAAGCAGATAGAATCCGGGTGAATCCGGCAGATGTACATTTTGAGTCATGCTGGGCAAACAAGTCCTGCTCGTTCGAAGCCAAGCCGCTGGATTATATCTGTAAGTATCTGGAACGTTGGTATAGTATAAGTATTGACCTGGATCCTGCCATTGCTCAAACGAGTTATACTTTTACCATAACGGATGAGCCGCTTGAAACAATTCTGCAGATTATGTCGCGGATTAATCCGATACAATACTCTTTCGAGGAGGATAAACATGTAATTATATCGGAAGTCAAACCATTAAAAAGATAATGCCTATGAAGTAATACGAATTGAATGACACAAATAAGGCACGGAACGAAATCCATGCCTTACGCGGAGTTAATCTCCAACAAGAAAACAACGTGAGTTCATCTCTGATTTGGTCGTCTGATACTGAACTCATTAATGTTAACTTTAAATTCACGCAAAGATATGAATAATATAAAGATGTTATCGAAAAAAAGGATATCTTTTCTGTCCTTTATTTTTCTGCTGTTAGTCTCATCCTATGTGCACGCCGATAATGCAAACGAGAAAATAACAGTGTCTTTTTCTAAAATCCCTTTATCGGAAGCAATCAAAAAAATAGAATCGGTCAGTGGTTATACCTTCTTTTATGATGTGGATAAAACTGATCTGAAACAGGAAGTCAGCCTTCGGGTAAACAACCAGGAGATTGAAATGGCCGTAGACCGTATGTTGAAGCCGACCAATCTGCAATTCGAAATCAATAATCGTCAAATCGTCCTGATGCCTAAACAGGTTCGGCAAGCAGGGCTGGTACAAAATGTGCGTGGCCGTGTGGTCGATGAAAACAGCGAGCCTGTTATCGGAGCTAATGTTTCGGTTAAAGGTACGGTAAACGGTACTATTACGGATGCGGAAGGACGTTTTAACTTGTCAAATGTACCGGCTAATGCGATCTTGCAGATTTCATATATTGGAATGGAATCGCAGGAAATAGCCTTGAAAGGCAATACGGCAATCAATGTCGTGTTGAAAGAAGATGCCGTCGCCCTGTCTGATGTCGTGATTGTAGGCTACGGTGTGACGAAGAAAGCAGACCTTACCGGTGCCGTATCTTCCGTTTCCCTCGACGATGTTTCCCGCCAGCCTGTACTTCGAATAGAAGAGGCATTGCGCGGTAAAGCGCCGGGTGTCCAGATCACGCAGACTAACGGTGCGCCCGGTTCCAATATGAGGATCCGTATTCGTGGTACGAACTCAGTAAACGGCAGCAACGATCCGCTTTATGTTGTGGACGGTTTCCTGGGAGCCGATTATTCAATGCTTAATCCGAACGATATCGAATCGATTACGATATTGAAAGATGCTTCGGCCACTTCCATGTACGGATCGCAGGGTTCGAACGGGGTTGTTTTGATAACAACAAAGTCAGCTAAAGAAGGCGAAATGAAGGTCGAATATAATGGTTTTGTCAGCTTCGATCAACCTTTCCGTAAGTTGGATGTGCTGGATGCAACCCAATATAGGAGAGTCTTTAATGAACGGTTGGTGGCACTTGGCAACAATCCTTATTATTCTGAGGCGGAATTAGCTGCTACGGGGAAAGGAATCAACTGGCAGGATGAAGTGTTGCGTTCGGCTGTTTCTCAAAACCATCAGTTGGCGATTAGCGGCGGACAGAGTAAAATCAAATACTATCTTTCTGCCTCTTATGTGAACCAGGAAGGTGTTGTAGAGAATTCTTTCCATAAGAAATATGGTTTTACCGGCAATATTACTTCCAAGGTGAGGGATAACTTTGATGTCGTGTTTAACCTGAATGGCAATTATTACGAGTCTAAGAATCTGAACACGGCTACTTACAATGGTCATCCGGTGAGCGCTGCCCTGCTGTATCCGCCAGATGAACGGATCTTTGATGATAATGGTAAATATGAAACTCCAGGAGGGCTTTATGGAAATGTCGGAACCAATCCCGTTTGGCTGCTGCATAACGGAGATGAAGACGGATATGGCTTTAAGGTGTTGGCAAATTTGCAATTGAACTGGACGATTATCGACGGATTGAAACTTTCCGTAAGCGGTGGTGCCAACTTGATATCTACCAAAAGCACGTCATTGGATTTGAATAACAAAAATGCATCCGTGACAACTGCTATTGCACAAGCTTATGACGGAATGGTTGTCTCTTACCAGAATACGAACCAGTTGGCATACAGTAAAACGTTTAATGGCATTCATAAATTGGATGCAACGTTGGTCTATGAGCAACAGAAATATATCAATCGTCAATTAGGTGCATATGTGACCGGCTTTTCGACAATAGCTTTAGGAGTGAACAATTTAGGGTTGGGTTCTAACCAGACAGCTTCCAGCGGTTATACGGAATGGTCGTTACAGTCTTATCTGGGACGTGTCAACTATACTTTGATGGATCGTTATTTGTTTACGGCTTCCATGCGTATAGACGGTTCTTCCAAATTTACTAAAGGGAATAAATACGGATATTTTCCTTCCGGTGCAGTGGCTTGGAGACTTTCGGACGAGCCGTTCATCAAGGATTTGAATATTTTCCGGAATTTGAAGTTACGCGGAAGTTACGGGCATGTCGGGAGCCAGGCTATCAACCGTATGCAACCTTGCAGAAAATGTCGAGCGGAAATGGCCAAGGGATGAATTATCATTTTGATAATACATCGACTTCGATTGGTGTTGCTCCGTCTACGCCTGCCAATCAGGACTTGAAATGGGAGACGACGCAACAGACGAATGTCGGTCTGGACTTTGCCGTATTGAATGGACGGTTGAGCGGTGCGGTGGATTATTATTACAAAAAGACTGTCGACTTGTTGTTTAATGTCTCTGTTCCGGATTATCTGTACGGAGGTTCGGTTTTGAAGAATGTCGGTTCCATGCGGAATAAAGGATGGGAGTTTATGCTGACAGGCGTTCTGGCCGATAGTAAGGATTGGTTTGTCGAGACAAGCGCTACTCTTAGTTTGAACCGCAATAAGGTGTTGAATATGGGTGAAGAAGAAGAGATATTCGTAAATTCGAGCTATGGCTCTCGTGTTTATACCGGATATTCGGTCTTGCACGTAGGTGAACCGATCGGACAAATGTACGGATTGCAGTATCTGGGTACCTGGAAAAGCAGTGAAGCGGCGGAAGCGGCTAAATACGGAGCTGTTCCGGGTGATAGCAAATATGCCGACCTGAACGGCGATAACACGATCAATGGGGAAGACATGTCGGTGATCGGCCATGCACTGCCCAAGTTTACCTATTCCTGGAATACGACTGTTTCCTATAAGAACTGGGATTTGAATGTCCTTTTCAATGGAGTACAGGGAAATGATATCTGGAATTTTACGCGTGCAACTATGAATACAGCCTATGTTCCTACCGACGTAGCCGTATTGGATCGCTGGAGCCCGACAAATGAAAATTCGAATTACCCGGAATTCAGCAACTCAAACAGGAATGAAACGCAATCGGATCGCTGGCTCGAGAATGGCAGTTATTTACGTTTAAGTAACCTGACTTTGGGCTATACTTTCAATCAGTTGAAAAGAAATACATTCGTACAGGAAGCAAAATTGTATGTAAGCGCGCAGAATCTGTTTACGATTACGAAATATTCCGGATATAACCCGGAATCCAATATGAGCGGAAACAGTGATACTGCTTTCGGGTATGACGCTTCCGGTTATCCGGCTGTCCGTTCGTTTATGGTCGGTGTCAAGTTTGCATTTTAATAAATCAACTTTAAATTATTGAGATATGAATACATTAAAATATATAGTTTCATCTATTCTCGGAGGCGCTTGCTTCTTGGGGTTGTTTGGCGGTTGCCAGAGTTTGGATGAGAATCCTGCGGGAACGTTGGTTGCCGATTCTTATTTCTCTACGGAAGAGGATTTGGATGCAGCACTGACGGGAGTTTATGCACAGTTGGCTTCCAACCGTTGGGGCGGATTGGGGCATACGAATATTTGGGTTCCTCTGATGGGGGCGGACGATTTGACTTCGCAAGCTGGTAAACCGGATTATGTACAGTTCGATACCTTTAACCCTTCGTCTACGAATGACGGTTTGAAAGCTGCTTCGTGGACAGCTCCTTTCAGGGTTGTTTTCGCAGCCAATAATCTGTTGAATAATGTCGATAATATGACCATTGCTGAATCTGCAAAGACGAAGGCTAAGTCGGAAGCGCGGTTCTTGCGTGCCTGGTCTTATTTCTGGATGGTTCGTGTTTTTGGTGAAATACCATTGCAATTGGATAACACAATGAATTATAATTTGCCTAAGTCTCCGATCAAAGAGGTCTATACGCAGATTATAGAGGATTTGCAGTATGCGATCGATAATCTCCCAGACGAATTGCCGGCCAGTGTCGGACGTCCGTGTAAGATGTCGGCCAAAGGTGTATTGGCACAGGTCTATCTGATGATGGCAGGTTATCCGCTGAACGAAACGGATAAATATGCCTTGGCTGCTAAGGAAGCGAAGGATGTGATCGACAGCGGTCTTTTCTATTTATTGGAGAATTTCGCTGATTTATGGAAATGGGATTCGGACGGAAACCCTGAAATCCTGTGGGCTATTATCTTCTGTAATTTTAATGATTGCGGAAATCAGAATATGAATACGTTCACGGGCCTGAATACACAGCCGAGCGAGGAAAATGGATGGGACCAGGTGTTTTGCGAGATTGGTTTCTTTAACCGTTTCCCGGAAGGACCGCGTAAGGATGCAACTTACCTGACACTCTTCACAAGCCGTACGATGGTGCGCAAACGCCTTGGCAGGAAAGTACTTTCAAGCATCCGTTCTTAGCTAAATATCGCGACGGGATGGTTCCGAACGAACCGAACTACAGCGGTAGTGACCATATGGGTGGCCGCGACCTGAACTACCTGCGTTTCGCTGAAATCCTGCTGATTTATGCCGAGGCGCAGGCAATGGCTGACGGGGCTCCGAATGCGATGGCATACGATTGCGTGAATAAGGTACGCCGTCGTGCCGGACTGGAAGATTTGCCGGCAGGCTTGAACCAGACAGCTTTCCGGAATGCCGTGATCGACGAGAAGGGATGGGAATTCTGTGGCGAATACTGCCGTTGGTTCGATCTTGTCCGCACGGAGAAAGTCGAGGAGATGAATCAATATAAAGATGCCGACGACCTGAAACCGCAAGGTTCGATCGACAAGAGCAAATATTTTGCTCCGATTCCTTATACGGAAGTCTTGCTGAACCCAGCTCTGGGTGATTGATAAAAAGAAAAAGGCTGTCGGGATTCCTAAAAATCAGTTGCAGCTTTGCAACGAGTTTTTTGAAGTTCCGGCAGCTTTTTTACGTTAAAAGATGCTTTCCGGATAACTCATTCGGATAAACCTATTACATTTAGGGAGAAATTCCTGTAAATATTACAATTATGAATAAAACGGTTTTAATTCTCTTACTCGTTTGCCTGTCCGTTTGCGGTGCACAGGCACAGATTTCCTGGCCGGACGGTAAAAAAGCTGCCATAGTATTGACCTACGACGACGGGCTGAAATCCCAGCGCGATATCGTGATGCCCCAACTGGAAGCGAAAGGTTTCCGGGGAACCTTCTTCCTTTATGGCCAGGTCGTGAAAGACAGCGACGTCCCCGAATGGCGCGAAGCTGCCCGGCGCGGACACGAATTGGGCAACCACAGCCTTTTTCACCCCTGTCTGGCCGGAACTGTTGAAACATCATCTTCTTCACTCTGCCGCTCCCTCGAATGCTATTCGGTGAAAGACATGCTGACGGAGATCGGGATGATGAACAGTTTTCTCTATGCCATTGACGGGAAAAAGGAACATGCCTATGCCTATCCTTGCGGACAAAGCGTAGCCGGGGGAGAGGATTATTCCCGGCCTTTGCTGGACTCCGGACTGGTCAAGTATTGCCGTGGAGCTGCCGGACGGCATGTGGTGGAAGATGCGAAGACGCTGAATTTTGCCTTGATCCCGACTCTTCCCGCCTTGACCGGATGCAAGGCTGACGACCTGATCAAATATGTACAGGATGCACTCGACAAACACGGACTCGGCATCATCGTCTTTCATGGCGTTGGCGGCGATTATCTGACGGTCGATGCGGCTGAACACCAGAAGTTAGTGGACTTCCTGGCTGCCCATTCCGATGAAATCTGGGTCGGAACATTCTCTGATGTGCTCGATTATGTAGCTGAACAGGCTAAGAAATAGAAATCAATTTTATATTTGAAAAAACCAATGTATATACGAATATTCCTGATAATTGTCTCTTTATTGTTCCCTGCTGTCCGTTCCGGTCTCAGGGCACAGGCCTCTATTATAAAGATAACGGAAGATATGGTGACGGATGAATCCGGCTCGGGCGACTATATGTCATGGTTCGATGAGCAGGATATGAGTAAAAAACCGATTACCAGGTGGATCACTTCCGGCAATGTGAATTGCTGGCCGGCCGGGTTGGTGATCGATTTGAAACGGATGTACCGCATCGACGCCGTTTATGTGTTCGACGCTCCGAAGTCTTATCGTGTGGAAGGCGGCTATCTGAAAGTTTCGGGCGGGCGTCCTTTCGAATGGTGCGACTCGGTCAGGCAACCCCTCCGCAATGGCGGGAAGTGGGTGAAGATCGCTTGTCCGATGCAAACTCGCTATATCCAGTTGCAGAAGAATGCAACCGTCATGTGTAATCTCGACGGGCAATACCCGGAGAATTGCGACCTGGCCATCAATGAGATTCTGATAGAAGGCGAGCCGCTCGGTGATCTCGAACCTGTGGCCAAGCCTGCCGGAAAGCGTCCCGAACCTTGTCCGATGGATCTTTTCATCGGTATGAATTCCTATATCAATACCCCGGATAAGGCACACGAAGCGGTAGGTTGTGTCCGCGAATACCGGCCTTGGGGTTGGAATGGCGTGACGGATCTCCAAACCCCTATTTCATGGGCGACTTTGCGGGATGGCAACAGTGATGATTATTACAGGAAACTGAAAGACATGGGTGTCGATTGCGTCCCCTGCATACACCGCCATGTGGATGCGAAAAACCAGGCCGAGCGCATCCCAGATTTCGGAGGTGATCCCGCTAATCCCGAGACATACCGTGTCATGGCCGATTATTCTTTTCAATATGTCGCACGCTATGGTTCCCGGAAGATACCCGACCGCTTGTTGCGTACCACAGAAGCCGCCCCGAAGAAAAGCGGACTCGGCTTGATCCGGTATTTTGAGAACTGGAACGAAGGAAACCGTGAATGGGGCGATCCCGGGGAGCATTTCAATCCTTATGTGTTTTCCGCCTTTTGCAGTGCCTCCTACGACGGCCATTTAGGAACAATGGGCGAGGGCTTCGGGGTAAAGCAGGCCGATCCGGATATGAAGTATGTATTCGGCGGCTTGGTCGGTTTGTCCCTTAGTTATATCCAGGCCATGAAGCTGTGGTCGGATTACTACCGCAACGGTTCTTTTCCTGCCGATGTCATCAATGTGCATCATTACTGTAACACACGTGGCAAGCAGCATCCGAAAGAAACAGCCTACGGGATCAGTCCGGAGGAAGACGGGTTGAAGGAAAAACTGGAAAAGTTAGTGAAGTGGCGGAATGCCAACCTGCCGGACAAAGAGATCTGGCTCACCGAATTTGGTTGGGACACCGATCCGAACACTTACCAGTCCGCAGCCAAAGGCCATAAGCTTTATCCGGGCGGAATCACCATGAACGAGATACAGGGGCAGTGGCTTGTCAGAGCTTACCTTGCCGGTTCGGCTGCCGGGCTGGACCGCATGATGATGTTTCTGGCCAACGACATAAAAGGCTATACCCTGGGGGTGTACGGAAGTTGCGGATTCTTTACGGTGGATGGCGAATACAAACCATCCTGGTATTACGTCAAAACAATGAAAACAGCTCTTTCCGGTATGGTGTTCGATGCCGAATGTGCATCGGGTAATAAGGATATTTGTGTGTATCGCTATAAAGACCGGAACACCGGAAAGCTGGCATATGCCTCTGGTGTCCGACCAGCGACGGGACACGCAAAGACCGCTACCGGCTTCGCCTTGATTATCCTTCTGCCAAAGAGGCTGTACAGGTTTCTTTGGAGGATAAGAAAGAATTTGGTGAGAAACGAACGCTTTCCGTCAAAGCCGGCAAGGTGGAAGTCGATGTCAGTGAGCGCCCCGTCTTTATCCTTGTTGATCGGCCGGAGGAGGACGCTTCTCATGTAAAGGTGGACACTTCCGGAGATTTTATCACCTATGTTTCCCCGTATTATGCCCTTTCCTGGGCAAAAGATTTTCCGATGATGTCTTATTTCAATGTCGAATCGGGCGGAAGGAACAGGCGTTATCAGGACAAGTCGCTGTTGCGTCCCGGAAAAGGCGGATGCCTGATAGGAGAGGGTGAAAGTTCTTTCGATAAACAGGCGCCTGCGGTTTGCGACGGTTGGAAAACGGTTTATGAAGATGTGCCTCTTGGGGGGAAGAACCGGCTGGATTGTGTTGTCGAACCTTCGGGTGACAGGCGTTTCAGCCTGTCTGTCCGGAGTGTGTCGGATGCTATTGAAGGCGAGTTTTTCCGTGTGTATACTGCTCCCGATATTTCTCCGGTTTCCGTATGGGCGGAGAAAACAACGCGGGAACCCTCTTCTCAATATGATACTCCTGTTTCTATCTATACACCGGAAATCATAAAAGCCTCTTTCCGTCTTCCTGCCGTTTTGCATTTCCCCGACTGCGGGTTGGTGAAAGTAGAAGCTGACGATCCCGCCATTTATTTGCAGGAACATTTCGTGCCGGACTACGACAATACCGGGCTCAACCTCGGCCCTTTCAATCGTGGAGGGCATGCCTGGCGGAAGTCCGTCCACACAGGTTCGGTCATCCTGTCTTTCCATTCGGAGAAACCATTGAAGGAGGCCGGATTAACCTTTACGGTGCTCGAAGAAAACTATCCGCAGCTTCCGGGCTGTGACTTCTCGGACGCCCGCTTCGACGGTTTGAAGCGTTGCTGGCAGAACACATTTACGGTCAATCCTATCCATCAGTCGATGGGCGATAACATCCTTCTGGAAGGTGTCGGACATCTGGCTTTGGCGTTTAAGGCGGATATGATTCCCTTCACGCCCGCTTTGTTCGGGACGTATTCGGTATGCGACGCTCTGCGTACTTCCATCGAAGTGGCTTTGCGCGAACGGATCGGCGAAAACAACCGCCTTGGCGGAGGTTACGGGTGGGAAAGTACTGAAGTGACGCTGATCTCCCTCTATGACTACCTGTTAGCGACGAACGATTGGACTTTTATCCGGCGCTATCAGGATGAGATTTCCCGGCTCGTACGCGGTGTCTTGGCTACTGATACGGATGGAGATGGTATTTTTGAATCTCCTTTCCACGGGAATTATATGACTCCGAACCGCGAAAGCCTGAATTGGTGGGACGATTTTGCATTCGGGCATAAAGACGCTTATGTCAACCTGCACGCCTATCGTGCTTTGACCGGAATGCAGAAAGTGCTAAACCTGCTTGGTCTGCCGGATGAAGCCAAGGCGGTCGGTACTCAGCTCGATAAGTTCCGTTCGGCCTTTGATTCCACATTCTATAATCCGGAAACCGGAATGTATGCCGGATGGATCAGCCGTGACGGGAGAGTGCACGATTACCAGTTCACCTTTATCAGTTCGATGGCGATCAACGAAGGCTTGGTGCCCGAAAAGCGTGCCCGCCAAATCCTGCAAAAGATGTTGAAGAAGCTGAAGGAGGAGGGATATGATTATGTCTACGGCATACCCGGCCCGCTTGTTCCCGTAGCCAAAGAGGACTTGGGAACCTGGGAGGAAATGACTCGCTGGGGACGCTACGAAAATGGCGGCCTTTGCGGTCAGGCGGCTTATCATTTCATTCAGGCATTATATAACGTCGGAATGCGCCGTGATGCCGACGAGATTCTTTTCACCATGATGGCGACTTACGAGCGCGAATATACCCATTCCGGCGTATTCACCGGCTATCTGCAAAGTGTAGACTGGCGGACAAAAGGAGGGGCTCCTACCGGATATAATTACCTGGCTGATAATTACTACTTCCTGCTTGCCGCCGTTACGGGATATTACGGAGTTAAATACCCTGAGCTGCAGGCTCCGTCTACCGATCCCGCTTATGCCGCGACACTCTACGGTGACCGCCTGTTTGACGAAGACTGGAAGTTCTGCGAAGATTCCGTGGTGGATGCCTCCGGTATCTCCTTCGACGACTCCGGTTGGCGCACACTCACGCTTCCGCACGATTTCAGCATCGAACGCCGCTATCCGAGGACGACCGACACGTTGGCCCGTTTGTAAAAGGGATCAAGGATTCGATCTCCACCGGTAATATTCCGGGCGGGACAGGTTGGTATCGCAAGCGTTTCATATTGGACGAATGGACTTCCCGGCAACAGGTCGGCATCCGTTTCGATGGTGTGATGGAACGTTCGGATGTCTGGATCAACGGGCATCACCTCGGTTTCCATCCGAATGGATATATGCCTTTCGGATACGATCTGACTCCATTCCTGAATCCTGCCGGAAAAGAGAACTTGATTGTAGTCCGCGCCTTTAATCCTGGCGATAACAGCCGGTGGTATCCCGGATCGGGCATCTACCGGCATGTCAGGCTGGCTGTCTCTGGTAAGCTCTTTATTCCGGATGATGAGGTACAGGTACAGACACCCGAAATCACGCCTGCACAGGCAAAAGTGGACATCACTCTTCCTGTCCGGAACCTGACGGATACAGAGGCGGATGTGGTTGTGCAGCTTACGCTTGTGCAACCCGACGGAACTGCCGTCGAGACGAAAGAATGTCCCGGCAAGATCGGTGCAAACGGGTCGGAGACTTTCCGGCTTACAGCTGAAGTGGAGCGGCCGGAACTATGGTCGGTCGACTCTCCTGCCTTGTATGAAGCCCGCATTCGGATTCTCTCTTCAGGTGAAACGACCGATTTCTACCGGACTGCTTTCGGCATCCGTTCGCTGGATTTCTCTGTGAACAAAGGTTTTTTGTTGAACGGCATCCCTGTCAAGTTGAAAGGGGCTTGTCTGCATCACGATAACGGTCTGTTAGGGGCAGCCGCTTATGACGGTGCGGAAATGCGCAAGGTGCGCCTGCTGAAAGAAAACGGCTTCAATGCCATCCGCACCAGCCATAACCCGCCTTCCGAACAGTTTCTCGATGCCTGCGACCGTTTGGGGATGCTGGTGATTGACGAGGCTTTCGATATGTGGGAACATCCTAAGCGCGACTTGGATTATCATCTCTTTTTCCGGGAACATGCGGCACGGAACCTGGCGTCGTTCGTGAAACGTGACCGCAATCATCCCAGTGTCATTATCTGGAGTATCGGCAACGAGATATACGAGCGTGCCGATAGCTCCGGGCTCAGGATTGCAGCCGAATTGGTTTCGGTTGTGAAGTCCCTCGATACGACCCGCCCCGTCACGCAGGCGATTTGCGCTTTCTGGGAACAGAAAGGGCGTGTGTGGGAAGAATCCGCCCCTGCGTATGCCCTGCTGGATTTGAGTGGCTACAATTACGAAAAAGGGCGTTACCTTTCCGACAATAGGGCGCATCCTTTCCGGATAATGGTCGGCACCGAAAGTTTCCCTATCGAGACGCTTGAAAACTGGCAGGCGGCAAATCTTTATCCCTTTGTGTTGGGGGATTTTGTCTGGACCGGAATGGATTATATAGGAGAGGTCGGAATCGGTAATTTTAGTTACACCCGTGACGACAGGCCCTATTCGACGCCCACCCGTTCGTGGCCCTGGTATCTGTCCAACTGTGGTGACCTGGATATAAACGGAGATAAGAAACCGCAGTCTTTCTTCCGTGATGTGGTGTGGGGAAGGAGTGATCTGGAACTGCTTGTCCATGCTCCTGTCCCCGCAGGTGAGCGCGAAGTGATCAGCAAATGGGGCTGGCCGGACGAACAGCCTCATTGGAACTGGCGGGGGCATGAAGGGGAAACGCTGAATGTCCGTGCTTACTCGCGCTGTGACTCCGTGCGGCTGTATCTGAATGGGAAGTTGTTGGAGACGAAGGCCGTAACCGGTAAGTTAGTTGCAGCCTTTGATGTCCCCTTCTCTGCGGGCGAACTTCTTGCTGTCGGTATAAAAGAGGGGCGGGAGGTCGTACGTAAATCGTTGCGAACAACCGGCCGGCCGCATCATATCGTGCTGGTTCCGGAGAAGACAACGGTAGCAGCCGATCCGAATGACCTGGCTTTTGTGCAGGTTCGCGTCGTGGATGAGGAGGGACGTGTAGTACCTGATTGTCCGGCTCGTATTCGGTTCTCAGTGGAAGGAGAGGGCACTTTGCTTGCCTCCGGTAATGCTGCGCCGGATGATATGGAGAGTTTCCGCAATCCGGCCTGCACTACGTATCAAGGAAAGTGCCAGGTTATTTTGCAACCTGGCACGAAGAGCGGAACAATGCGACTGAAAGTTTCAGCAGAAAGAATGCCCGCTGTGGAGATGGAAATCAACGTTGCTTCGGTCAGATATGAACCGATGTTTGTCAGATGAACAGGTTCACATTCGCTTCCTCCGCCCGTTCGAGGTAGGAGCTACGCCGCCCAGCGTGACGTTGTCCAGCAGTTCCTCTTTCTGTATGCCCATAACGTCCATGCTCATGGTGCAGGCAATCATTTCGATGCCATTGTCTACGGCTTGTTGTATGAGGCTTTCCAAGCTGTCGATCCGCTTCTTTTTCATGATGAGGCGCATCATCCGGCTTCCGGCGCCGCCCATATTCATTTTCGACAGTTTGAGCTTTCCGCTGTGCGCCGGGAGCATCCAGCCGAACATTTTGCCGAAAAGGTCTTTTGAGACGGTTGGTTTTCGGGGTTTCTTGATGATGTCCAGTCCCCAGAAGGTGAAGAACATTGTCACTTTCCGGCCTGTCGATGCCGCTCCGTTGGCAATGGCGAAGGAGGCCAATGCTTTGTCGAGGTCGTCACTAAAGACGATCAGCGTCTTGTTGTCGGCCGCCTTGCCCGGAAGGTTGCAAACCTCCTGCTTCTCCTGTTTGCGGATTGTGGCGGCAACTACTCCGTTTTTATTTTCCAGTGATACCAGTTTGGCACCGGTCATTTTGCACCAGGAGGCTACATCTTTGCCGAAAGCCTGGTCGGTGGCTGTAATCAGAAGCTGTTCGCCTGCGCCGAGTGTCGCATAGTTCTTCTTAAGTTGCATCACGGGCCCCGGGCACATCAGTCCGCAGGCGTCTACTTTCAGGGTGGTGGCTTGAGACGCCGCACATCCGCAGTTTGCAGTCTGCGACGAGTTTGCCGGGCAATCGTCTATCTCTTTAACAGGGGCGGTCGCTACGCTCCATGTCTTGTAACCTCCGGACAGGTTGCGCACATTTGTAAATCCGTTCTGTGTCAGGATGCGATAGGCCAAGTAACCACGCAACCCGACAGCACAGGTCACGACGATCTGTTTCTCTTTCGGCAGTTCGGCAAGATGTTCGCGCAGTTCGTCTACCGGGATATTGATAAAACCGGGGATCGTACCTAATTTGTATTCCTCGCGTGTACGGACATCAAGCCGTATCGTGTCGGCGGATAGTCCGTCTATTTCGCGCCAGTGGATGATCCGGGATTTTCCCTTCAGTATATTCTCGGCAACGAACCCTGCCATGTTCACCGGGTCTTTGGCAGACGAGTAGGGGGGAGCATAGGCGTGTTCCAATTCAATCAGGTCGTAGACCGTTCCGCCGCGCTGGATCACCTGTGCCAGCATCTCGATCCGTTTGTCCACTCCTGCAAAGCCGACTACTTGCGCCCCTAACAACTTCCCGCTTTCCGGAGCAAACAGTATCTTGACAGACAGCGGAATGGCGCCGGGATAGTAGCCCGCATGCGACGCGCTATGTGTGTAGGAGGACAGATAAACGATCTTCTCCCGTTTCAGCAACTTGGCATTGGCGCCGGCAGTGGCAACCGTCAGGTCGAACACTTTGGCGATAGATGTACCCATCGTTCCCGGATACACTTCTTTGTTTCCGTATACGATATTATCGGCTACGATCCGGCCTTGTTTGTTGGCCGGTCCTGCCAACGGGATGAGGGCCGGCTTGCCGGTCACGAGGTGGCGTACCTCTACGGCATCGCCAAGGGCATAGATGTCCGGGTCGGAAGTCTGCATATATTCATTGACGGCAATGCCTCCCAACGATCCGAGAGACAGGCCGGCCTCTTTTGCCAGTCTGGTTTCCGGGCGTACGCCGATGCTAAGCAATACCATGTCGGTCGCAATTTGTTTACCGCTACGCAGGTGTACGGTCACACCGCCATCCTTTTCCTCGAATCGGCTGACGCCATCCTCAAGATGCAGGCCGACTCCTTTGTCTGCCAGTTGCTGGTGTACGATTGCTGCCATCGAGAAGTCTAACGGAGCCATCACCTGGTTTGCCATTTCCACTACATCGACGTGGATTCCCTGTTCATGCAGGTTTTCTGCCATCTCTAAGCCTATGAATCCGCCGCCCACTACAACGGCGCGTTTAGGCTTTTCTTCGTTGACGTATGCCTTGATCGTGTCTGTGTCAGGCACGTTGCGGAGGGTGAATATCTTTTTGCTTCCGATTCCTTCGATGCCCGGGCGGAGCGGTTCGGCACCCGGCGAGAGAACCAGCTTGTCGTAACTTTCCGTATAGGTTTCGCCGGTGGATAGGTTCTTCACTTCGACCTCTTTTTTGTCCGGATGGATGGCGGTCACCTCCTGTTCGGTGCGGATGTCGATGCGGAAACGGCTTGTAAAGCCTTTTACCGTTTGTACGAATAGTTTCTCACGGCTGTTGATCGTGCCACCTATATAATAAGGTAGTCCACAGTTTGCATACGATACATATTTACCTCGTTCAAACAGGATGATATTGGCCTTTTCGTCCATCCTGCGCAGGCGTGCTGCTACGGTAGCACCTCCGGCTACACCTCCGATAATTAAGTACTTCATGTTGCTATAATTGTTTATGTTTATTATACATATTTGCTAATAGAAAATATTTGGGTAAAAAAAGGGATCAACCCTTTTCCATACAAGCTTTCAGTTTCCCGAACAGTCCGTCGAAGCGTAACTCCGCGTTCATCATTTGCCGTATTTTTTCTTTCCCGTCAGGGGTGAGGGAGAAGAACATCTGCCGTTTATCGTTTTTATTGATATTGCGGCGGATATAGCCTTTGTTCTCAACTGCTGTTATCACTTTCGAGACGCGTGAGTTCGACAGGCCGATGTATTCGCTGATCATTCCCGCTGATTTTGTCTCGCCGTCTTTCAGGCAGCAGAGCAGCATGGCCTCGTTGATTGTAATATCGTGTACTTCGGCAAATGCTTTCTCGAATTGATATAATGTTTTGTATATATCTTTAATCGCACAAATTGATTCCATGTCTTTGTTTATTGTTGATGTGTGCAAAGATATATATTATTTTTAATATGAATATTGTTTAGTGGAAAATATTTATCCGGATATAAATATTTCTTTTTGAAACCGTCTGGAACTGTCGGAAAACAAAAAAGAGAATAGATATGCTCCATTCTCTTTTTTGTGTGATAAGTTAAGAATACGTTTAGTCTCTGTTAGAGAAGTATTTCATAAACTGCGACCGTTCGTACATGGCCGGATTCGGGATGTTGGCATAGTTCAGTTTGCCTTTAAACTGGTCGAGCGACTGGTAGTGTGCCTGGTGCATCCATTCTTCTATGCAGGTAAGCACTTGTGAGATGATTTCTGCTCCATGCGTGTAAACTGCGCTACACATCTGTACGGCAGATGCGCCTGCCAGCAGGCATTTGACGACATCTTCCCAGTCGTGTACTCCGGTAGAGGAGGCGATGCTGATTCCGGGTATCTTGCCGGAGACAATGGCTGTCCAGCGCAACGTATCGCTCAGGTCGGAATGGTTGCTGAATACGTTACCGGATACGATTTGCATGTTGTTGATGTCGATGTCCGGTTGGTAGAAACGGTTAAACAGGACGATGCCGTCTGCGCCGTTAATCGTCAGCGTATGGGCAAGTGCCGGAATATTTCCGACCATTTTGCTTATTTTAATCATCACCGGAATGGAAATGGTTTCCTTGACTTTACGGATGATGCTGACATACAGGTCGCGCATGTTTTCACTGCTGTAGTTCAGATCTGTCTCTAAAAAGAACACGTTCAGCTCGAGGGCGTCGGCTCCTGCCAGTTGGATCTGGCGTGCAAATTCGATCCACGCATCCGATTTGTAGCAGTTGATGCTTGCAATGACGGGGATGGTACATAGCTCTTTCGTTTTCTGGATCAGTTCCAGATAGCTGTTTATCTGATTGGCTTTTACATAACCGTGTATGTAATCGGCTGCTTCGGGATAATCCGAATCCTGCATCAGTACGTCGCTCTGCATTTCAATCTGCTCTTCGAAGAGTGATTTCAATACGATAGCACCGGCACCGGCTTTTTCAAATTCTTTATTCCGTTCAGGGCTGTTTGTTAATCCTGAACTGCCAACGATCAGTGGATTACGGAGCGTAAGGCCCGCATATTGGGTTTTAATGTCAATCATGTCAGATTCAATTATGTTCAACAATTACAAAAGTAAATATTTATTTTGTCGTATATCCATTCATGCTATTTAAAATGGTTAAAAGCTCAATACTCCCTTTCTCCGAAAATGCTTGTGCCGACACGTATCATTGTGCTGCCTTCACGGATGGCGATAGGGTAGTCGTGGCTCATTCCCATGGACAGTTCACGAAAATGGCTGTCCCCTTTAAAAACAGATTCTTTCAGCTCAGTGAAAAGAGCGTGAAGCGCATGGAACTCCTGTTGTATCAGCGTCGTGTCGTCGGTGTTGGTAGCCATTCCCATGAGTCCGGAAATACGGATATGCGGGAGGGTGTCGGGCGCCAGTCCCCGCAATAGTTCGCGGCATTCGTCAGGGCTGAACCCGTGTTTGGCTTCTTCCTGTGCGACGTGTATCTCTAACAGGATGTTGACGATGCGTTCGTGCTTGGCTGCCTGTTTGTTCACCTCCTGCAGCAACTTCAGCGAGTCGATGCTGTGGATGGTGTGGATGAACGGCGCGATGTCTTTCACCTTATTGCTTTGAAGCGGGCCGATAAAATGCCATTCTATGTCACCGGGCAATACTTTTTGTTTCGCTGTCAGTTCCTGGGCCCGGCTTTCACCAAATACACGTTGTCCGGCATCGTAGGCTTCCTGCAGGGCCTCGACGGGATGAAACTTGGAGACCGCCACCAGCGTGACACCTGCCGGCAGCGATGCTCTCAGTCTTGTTATATTTTCGGTGATGCTCATGCCTCTCTTGCTTCCGCCTGTTTTTTCTGTTCGGCTATCAGTTCTTCTCCGGATTTCTTCTCTGCGGGGACGTTGTTGGCGTCAAAGGGGAAGACGTCCATAAGCTGGGTTTCCGCAACGGATGCGATGGTATAATCGGCCAATGTGCCTTTCATGCCGTCTTCCAATACGGCAATGGCATCTTTCAGGTTGGAGGCTTGCGCCAGCATTTGTGCAGCGGTTTTCTTTTCGGCTCCGCTCTTTTCGTCGAGCGTGATGAAGTAGACTTTGATTTTATAGAAACGGTCGCCGTTTTCGTTGAAAAACAATTCCGACAGGCGGGCGCGTTTGATGTCTGTCACTGTAAATTCCCCGGATATGAAGGGACGGATTTCTTCGATGATGCGGGCTTCCGCTTCCGTGAACGACAGGGCGTCAACCAGATAAGGTTCCGTCACTTTCTTTTGCATTCCATTCTCCAGCACTTTTTCGAAGGAGACTTTACATTCAAACCAGTTGTGCATATTTTATATGTTTAATAATGTCCGTACTTATATTACAAATACAGTACAAATATAGCGGCAATTCGGGAATTAAACAACCGGAACCGGTTTCTTTGTCAATTATTGGAATCCTTGTGAACCTTTCGATGTATGCTTTGGTTATATAAATGTAGTGTGTTTTTTCATGGTATTAGATTTTTAGATTAGTAATTAGGTTGTTTTGCCCGGTTCGTGAAGGATAGGGCAAAGGTTCTAAAATATCAGAGCCGGTGTGTTTCGGATTTATCCGGTGCATGCCGGCTCTTTTATTTTTCAGAACTCGTCGTTGGCATAGAGGGCCAGGAGGTTGTTCATCTCGTAATTGAAAATCTCATCGTCGTTGAAGAAACGTTTCAGTTCGATAGCTGCCGTTTCAGGCGAATCGGAGGCATGCACGATGTTTTCCTGGACACTCATGCTGTAGTCTCCGCGTATCGTTCCCGGCTGGGCATTCCTGCCGTTGGTGGCTCCCGCGAGTTGGCGCACGACGTGGATGGCGTCTACCCCTTCCCAACAGCATACGATTACGGGACATACCGACATGGCGTCTTTGATGCGCTGGAAGAATGGTTTTTCTTTCAGGTGCGCATAGTGTTCACTGAGGATCTCGTCTGTCAGCCAGGTCATTTTCATACCGGCCAGGCATAAGCCTTTTCTCTCGAAACGGGAGATAATTTCCCCAATCAGTCCTCGCTGAATGGTACATGGCTTCAGGATAACAAGTGTCTTTTCCATTCTGATTTGTGTTTAAAGATTTGTCGTGATTGTCAAAGATAAGACATTTATTTATAATAGGTTAATTTATAGTATAATTTTCTATAAAGAATATTGGAATAGAGGGTGGAAAAGAATACGAATGTTATTTTTTTTGGACATAACAAATCTTCTGCACACGATGCCGTTTGTGCGCAGAGAGATTGTATTATTTAGTATGCGGACCCTTTTCCCCGCTGGGAACAACCGTATTGACTGACAATAGATTATCTCAAAAACAGTTCATTAAGGTTACATTGATTAACATTCAGACAAATAAAGCTATCAAGGTCCGATTACTTAATATATCTATATTTCCTCCAATCAGGGAATGTATCCCGAAGGAAGTCCCGGAGTGTTTGACGATTGACTCCGAATTTCTCAGCGATTTCGTTCATCGAACATTTTTCGTTGATCATTTTCCGGATGACATTTTCCTTCCCGGACAGCTTCACCTGTACTGGTTTTTTCCCTTTGGGGCGTCCGAGTTTCGTGCCCTCCACTTTTTTACGTGCAAGCGCCTCACGGGTCCGTTGCGAAATCAGATTACGTTCGATCTCCGCGCTCAGGCTAAATGCAAAAGCAAGAATTTTGCTATTGATGTTATTGCCTAATTCATAGCGCTCTTTGACGGTAAGAACGATGATATCCCGTTCCATACATTGATGAAGGAAACTCATAACCTGCATCAAATTACGTCCTAACCTTGATAATTCTGTCGTTACAAGTGTGTCCCCTTTACGAACTTGTTTTAATAATCTGCCGAGTTGGCGATCAGATACACTTGTTGTCCCACTGATTGTTTCGTCTACCCAACGATCGATACGGAAACCTTTCGCTTTTGAATAGTTTTCAATCTCGAAACGCTGATTTTCAGTACTCTGCTTATCTGTACTGACTCTTACATAACCGTATATCATACTATCTGAATATTAAATGAATAACTAAAGATACATCAGAATAAGGAATGAAAGGGTGGGATTAGTATTTACCAACTTTTTTTATTGTCGTATGATTATAAGAGAGCATCCCTTGTACAAAGGTGAATATAATAATTTAAACGAAAGACGCCCGTAATCCAAAAATTAAATTAAAATTTACGTAGAAAAGGTGGAAAGGAGTACATTTGCCGGAAAGAATTATAGAATATGAAGAAATTATTGTCGCTGCCGCCCAATCTGGTAGGCAGTTTCCATGAGATAACACATACAGGTATTTCCGACTGGTTTTGCACATCCGATCCTGTCGGTGCCCGGCTCGGCTCGGGCGGAGGTACGACTTGGCTGTTGGAAGCCTGTCGCACCGCTGAGGATGGCGGAACGGCTGTTTCCGTGCAGGAATGGCTGGCAAAGGAGAAACGCATATTGCTGCATGCCGGGGGGCAGAGCCGCCGTTTGCCGGGATATGCGCCGTCGGGCAAGATACTGACGCCTGTCCCCGTATTCCGGTGGGCAAGAGGGCAGAAATTATCGCAAACGCTCCTTTCATTGCAGCTTCCGTTGTACGAGGAGATCATGCGGAAGGCTCCGGATTCGCTGCATACACTGGTTGCCAGCGGCGATGTCTACCTGCGCAACAGCGAGCCGCTGCAGGCGATACCCGAAGCGGATGTCGTTTGCTATGGCCTGTGGGTCGATCCAGCCCTGGCTACCCGTCACGGTGTATTCGTATCGGACCGCAAAGCTCCCGACCAGCTCGATTTTATGCTTCAGAAACCTTCTCTCGATGAGTTGGGACATCTGGCCGGCACACATCTCTTCCTGATGGATATCGGCGTATGGCTGCTCAGCGACCGGGCGGTGGAACTGTTGATGAAACATTCCTATACGCCGGACGGGAAGCAGATGAAGGAATATGACCTGTATTCCGAGTTCGGGCTTGCCCTCGGTGCGCATCCGCGCATAGAGGACGAAGAGCTGAACGCACTTTCCGTCGCTATCCTGCCTCTGCCGGGCGGAGAATTTTATCATTATGGCACGAGCCGCGAACTGATCTCGTCTACGCTGGCGGTACAGAACCTCGTGCGCGACCAGCGCGCCATCATGCAGCGTAAGGTGAAACCCCATCCCGCCATGTTCGTCCAGAACGCCGAAGTATGCCGGCCACTAACGGCCGATAACTCCGAGCTATGGATCGAAAACAGTTTCATTGGTAAGGGCTGGACACTTTCCGACCGCCATGTCATCACGGGTGTTCCTGAGAATGACTGGACGCTCCGGGTTCCCTCCGGTGTCTGTATCGATGTGGTTCCGGTGGATAGCGAAGGCTGGGCGGCACGTCCGTATGGTTTCAACGATCCTTTCAAGGGAGATGTGGCCGATGAGGAGACGCTCTTTATGGGGTGCCCGGTCGGGGAGTGGGCTTCGGAAAGGGGAGTCAGCTTGCCGGCATGTGGTGATATACAGAATGCACCGCTGTTTCCCGTTTGCCGTAACGTGGACGACTTGGGTCTTGTGATGCGCTGGATGGTGTCGGAACCTGAGTTGAAAGAAGGGCGGAAGATTTGGGAAGAAGCCGTCAGGATGTCGGCCAACCGGTTGTCCGATGAGGCTGATCTCCGCCGTCTTTTTGCCCAGCGTGAAACATTCAGGCAAAAGAACTGGCCCATGCTTGCAGCTAATCACGATAAAAGTATTTTCTATCAGCTGGATTTGGCTGATGCCGCTTCCGAGTTTGTTGCCGGAGGCCTTGCGCTGCCTGAAGCATTGCCGGAAAATGCTCCCTTGATGAAGCGCATATACGACCATATGTTCCGTGCCCGTGTCATGCAGCTTTCGGGTGACAGCCGTTGTGATGAGGAGCAACAGATGGCCTTTTCATTGCTGCGCGAGGGACTGACCGGCACGATAGCCGATGAGAAGCAATCGCCGCACCTTAACGTTTATCGTGACCAGATTGTCTGGGGACGTAGCCCTGTGCGCATCGATCTTGCGGGAGGATGGACAGATACGCCGCCTTACTGCATGTATGCCGGCGGAAACGTGGTAAACGTCGCAATCGAGCTGAACGGACAACCGCCCTTGCAGGTTTATGTGAAACCGGCAAATGAACCTCATATTATCCTCCGTTCCATCGATATGGGTGCGAGGGAGTGTATTTCCACCTGGGACGAACTGCGGGATTTTAAGAAAGTAGGTTCGCCCTTCTCCATCCCGAAAGCTGCATTGGCGCTGGCTGGTTTCATCCCCGAATTTTCCTCCGGACGTTTCCACTCTCTGGAAGAGCAGTTGAAAGCATTCGGCTGTGGGCTGGAAGTGACGTTGCTCGCCGCGATCCCTGCCGGTTCCGGATTGGGTACAAGCTCGATCCTGGCGGCTACGGTGTTGGGTGCGTTGTCGGATTTTTGCGGTCTGGCATGGGATAAGAACGAGATTGGCAACCGTACGCTGATTCTCGAGCAGCTACTCACGACAGGTGGCGGCTGGCAAGACCAGTATGGGGGTGTGCTGCACGGGTTGAAGCTGTTGCAGACAGGCGAAGGTTTCCATCAGAATCCATCGGTGCGCTGGCTACCCGAGTATCTTTTTACCGAACCGGAATACCGGGCTTGCCACTTGCTGTATTACACGGGAATCACGCGGACGGCAAAGGATATCCTGGCCGAAATCGTACGTGGAATGTTTCTCAACAGCGGCACACATCTTGGCTTGCTTTCCGGGATGAAAGCGCACGCTCTCGATATGTACGAAGCAATCCTGCGGGGCGATTTTACAGCGTACGGCAAGCTGGTCGGCAAAACTTGGGAACAGAACAAGGCGCTCGATGCCGGAACCAATCCTCCCGCTGTGGAACGCTTGATATCGCGCATACAGGATTACACTTTAGGATGCAAACTTCCCGGCGCCGGTGGCGGAGGTTACCTCTACATCGTAGCCAAAGACCCCGAAGCCGCCTTACAGATACGCCGCCTGCTCACCGCAGAACCGCAAAACGGGAACGCCCGCTTCGTCGAAATGAGTCTTTCGGATAAGGGGTTGCAAGTGAGCCGGTCATAGGAATCTTAAGTTCGGTCGATATTTTGTGGTTTTACAGAGAATATTCGGTCGGAAAAATGTGACTTTTTGCGTAATATTCGGTCGGAATATTGTATATTTGCATGGAAAGTGCTATTAAATAATAGATTGCTATGTACAGAAACATTATAGAACAACTCAAGGAATGGAAAAATAAGGAGCGTAGGAAGCCTCTTATATTGGCGGGTGCACGTCAGGTTGGCAAGACTTATATACTCAAGAAGTTTGGTGAGCAGGAGTTTGCCAACGTGGCTTACATCAATTGTGATGATAATGAGTTGGCAAAAGATTTGTTTGTGCAGGATTATGATATGCAGCGTATTATCCTTGCGATTGGAGCTATCACGCAGCAAAGCATAGAAGCCGGCAAAACACTGATTATTCTTGATGAGATTCAAGAGTCGCCCCGTGGGTTGTCGGTTCTGAAGTATTTTTGTGAAAATGCGCCTCAGTATCATGTGGCTGTAGCAGGATCATTGTTGGGTATCTCTATGCACAGAGGGGAGTCATTTCCTGTCGGCAAGGTAGATATTTTGCATATTTATCCTATGACATTCGATGAGTTCTTATTGGCAAAGGGGAAAAGCCAAATGGTAGATATTCTTCGTTCAAAAGATTGGATCACTATAAAACTTCTTAGGGGTGAGTTTATCAAGGCTTTACGTGAATATTATTTTGTGGGCGGCATGCCTGAATCTGTAAATGAGTTCATTGGGACCAATGATGCAATGAAAGTGAGAGAGATTCAAAACAATATTCTCTATACTTATCAAAAAGACATATCGAAGCATGTACCAATCTCGGAATCCAACCGCATTAATATGGTGTGGCGTTCTATGCCTTCTCAGTTAGTAAAGGAAAACAAGAAGTTTATTTATGGTGTGGCCAAACCTGGAGGAAGGGCTAAAGATTTTGAGGTGGCTATACAATGGTTGATGGATGCCGGATTAGTATATAAAGCAGAAAGAATATTACAGCCTAAAATGCCTTTGAAATTTTATGTTGACATTTCCAGTTTTAAGTTGTTTCTATTGGACTGTGGGTTGTTAGGAGCAATGAGTGAAACACCTCCGGAGAATTTATTGGTGGCGGATAACGGTATGGAGGAATCCAAAGGTGCTTTTACGGAAAATTATGTGATGAGCCAGTTGGTATCTACTCACAACACTTCTGTATTCTATTATAGTAATGATGCGAAGTTAGAAATCGACTTTTTAATTCAGCATGGCAGTAAGATAGTTCCGATAGAAGCGAAGGCCGAAGAGAATCTTCGTTCAAAGTCACTTTCTATTTTTGTTGCTGATCATCCAGAGTTGCACGGATTACGCTTTTCTATGTCGGACTATCGTGAACAAGATTGGATGACAAATGTACCACTCTATGCAGTTTCTACCTATTTTTAGTTCGGTCAGAAAAATGTGATGACAGTTGACTTTAAATATGTTAAAACTTACAATAACCCCCTTTCCGGGATGTTTTTCTATTTCGTCCGAAAAGTTGATCGATTTTGAATTGACTTTTTTCATGGTTTTAACCTGTTCGACTGACAATAGAGAAGATGAGGTGCGCAGCCCATTCCGGAAAGCGTACAATTTGATTGCCGAAAGACGGAAACGCCGACAAAGTGATAAAGCTTAACTCCCGGAGAATCGAATATTTGAAAATAAAACGGACGGCGTTCCAGATATCGCAAGGAAATTCAGGTGCTTTTTTGCCCTAAAGACGGTCCTTTTTCCAATTACGACCGTCCAAATCGCCATTACGACCGTGCTAATCTTCGCGAGGTGCCGAGTGCACTACACATTAGCACGGTCGCAGTGGCAAAGAGGACGGTCGTAATTGTTGAAAACGCTCAAAAAAGAGGAAAAAGTCCCTTTTTGAGGTCAAAAAAGCGGATTAACATTTGTTTTGTTTCGGATGCCTTTTGGGCCTGAAAAAATGAGTTTTATACAATAAGTCCCTGAAATTTCATGCCTGTTCGCCGGATCAGTGAATCTTCTTTATCACCAGATATCCGCTTCCGCCAAGGAAAGTTAGGAAGGTGAAGGCGACCAGGATCAGCAGTTTCTTCGGGGATGATGCTTTGAGGGGGACGGAGGCTGGTTCGATGATGGTGTAGACGGGTGTTTGTTCCTGTACCCGCAGCTTGTCTTGCTCCAGCTTTTGTGCCAGCGTGTTGTAGACGTTGAAGGTGAGAGTCATTTCGTTGCGCAGCCGCTCCTGTTCGGTGCGGTAGCTGGCGGAGATGATGTTTTTGTTGCCGTCCTCAAAAGCGGCGTAGGCCTGTTGCGCCTTGTAGTAGGCGGCACGGGATTCTTTCAGCACCTTTTCTGTGAATTCCAGGTCTTTCTTTGCTTTCTGTGTCCGGTAGCGCGTGATGTAGGTCTGTAGTTTGCCCGCGATGTTGCGTGCCACTTCGGCAGAGATAAGCGGGTCCTGCATCTCGACTGCGAGGGTGACGACCATCGTTTTCTTATCGACGAAAACAGTGGTGCGTTGGCGCAGGTCACGGAGTACGGCTTCCTGCTTCCGGGTGAGGAGGAAAGGGTTGAGGACACTGTCGTTTTCCTCCGTGTGGGAGAAGAGTGCGCGGAGGGCCGTCAGTCCCTTTAAAGGTGCTTTCACGACGCTGACCACCATGCGGCATGCTGATGGTCAGCCATGTAATCGTACAAAGACATCGTGTGCTTCTTTTCCTTTTCCGTTACCTTTTCGGGGAAAAGTTCCAACAGGAAAGGGGTGCTGTGTACGATGTCGGGATAGAGGTTGGGCGACAAAGCATCCTGCCCCGCAGCCGATCCAAGGTCTATCCCCGCCATTGCTGCCAGTCCGCCGAGATTGCCCATCTTGCTTGTTGCGTCGGTCGTTTCGGGGGCTAACTTCACTGTCGTGGTGTATTCTTTGGGCAGGCTGAAGGCGACGATCAGCCCCGTAATCACCGAGATTCCGCAACATTTCAGGAGCAAGCGTTTCCTCTTCCACAGATAAGCGGCAAGGGCGATGAGGTCGATCTCTTGCTGGGGAGACGACAGGATATGATTGTTGTTGTCCATCTGTTTACTTTAAAAGGTTGATCATTGACGTAATCATGGCTGCCATCGAGGTGACGGAGCTGCCGACACTCATAATCTCCGCCAGGCTTGTCCGGCGGTCGCGTTGTGTCTTGGCGGGTACAACGATCTCGCAGCCCGGTTCCACTTTCGGGTAACGTTTGAAAAAGATCATCTTGCGTTGTGTCGTCGCTACCTTCCCGTTCATGTAAATGACGATGGGATACTTGCGGGCGATGTCGTTGTAACCTCCCGCTTGGGAAAGACAGTCGCGCACGTCCATTCCTTTCGTGTAGGTCACGCTGTTGGGGTAGGTGACGGCGCCTCTGACCTTCACCGTGCTTTGTTGTTGCGGGATGTATAGCTCATCGCCGTCGCGCAAGACGAGGTCATCGGCACTGCCCGGATGCGCCAGCGCTTTTTGCAGGTCAATGCCCACAGGGTATTCCTTCAGGTTAGCGAGCGAGACAGAGATCGAGTCGCGTCCCTGCTGGTTGTTGTTGCTTAGCTGCAGGAGGGTTTCTATCTGGCGCAGTTCGTCGGTGGTGAGCTTGCGCTTCAAGCTGGCTCCCCGTATGTAGGCGTCGGGGGTGACACCACCGGATTGTGCGATCAGTTCGCTGAGGCGGGTGTTCTTTTTCTTCAGGGCGTAGTTACCGGCAAAGGTGATCTCGCCTCCGACTTTTACCACTTGTTGTTCTTGGTATCCGGGAGAGAAGCGGACGAATACTTCATCGAACGGTTCGAGTGTGAAAAGCGTGTCGCCGGCGATGACGGCTAACCCGTCGCCGAGGGTGAAGCTGTACGTTTCGGCCATCTGGTTGCTGCTCTGTGTGGCCGACGGATTTTTAATCCGGCGGGCGACTTCCACGTTGACGGTCGCGGCCGCTTCACGTAATCCGCCAGCCAGGATGATGGCATCCTCTACGGTCAGGTTCTTGCGGTAAGGCAATACGGTGTCGGGCTGGTTGACGGCTCCGCTCACTTTGATGGTGTAGGGCTCGCGGAGGTCGAACAGGGAGGGAATGTACAGTTGGTCTTCCTTTTGCAGTTCGACATCGGGAGCCTGGCCGTTCAGTATGTCCACGATGTTGATGGCGATCACCGAATTTGTGAAATCCGGGTTCAGGCGCGTGATCTGGGCCCGTCCGGCAAACTCATCCCCCTTAAGCCCCGAAGCCTGTCGGATCAGCTGTTTGACGGTGTGGACATCCGAACTCAGCTCATACTCGCCGGGTCGCCAGACAGCTCCCGATATGATAATCCGGTTGTCGTAGTAGGGGATGACGGAGTCGACCATCAGCGAGTCGCCGTCCTGCAGGACAAACGTCGGGAACTGTTCTTCGTTGACGGTTGCGATCTTGTAACGGTCGCCGGCTTTCCGTTTTACTCGGATGTTCTGCGTGTAGGCGTCTCCTGTGAAACCGCCTGCCATGCCGAGCAAATCGGCCAGCGTCTCGCCCCCGCGAAGTTCGTACGTCCGTTCACGTTTGACCTTGCCGCCTGCGTTGACAAGTTGCTCGTAAGGACCGATGATGATCATGTCATTGTCTTCGAGGCGGATGTTGGTGTCGTACTTGCCGTTAAGCAGGTAGTCGTACACGTCGAGGTTGGCGATCTCCTTGCTGTTCCTGTACACCTTTATATTGCGCAGTGAGCCGATATCGTTCACTCCGCCTGCCGCATAGAGGGCGTTGAAGAGGGTGGCGAGTGACGATAGGGTGTATGTGCCCGGTGCGACGGCCTCGCCCACAATGTTGACTTTTATGCTGCGTATTTGTCCCAGTCCGACGGAAACGAACGTGTTAGGTTCACTGCCGTCGAGTGTCGCCATGATCTTCCTTAGTTCTTGCCGGATGCGTTGCTCCGCCGCTTCGATGGTCAGCCCGCTCAAAGGTACGGGACCGACATTGGGGATGAGGATCGTTCCGTCGGGCGAAAGGGTGAGTTTCAGGTTTAGTTCCGAATCTCCCCAAACATTGATCAGCACTTCATCGCCTGCCGAAAGGACATAGTTCTTGGGTGTCGGAATGTTGAGTTCCGGCTCGAAGGTCAGGTTTTTGTCGGAGAATATCTCTCGTCCGAAAACGATCTCCTCGAGCGGTTGCTTCGGTTGGTTGTCGTCGCGTTGGTCTTCCAGTGGGGGAAGTACCTGGTGCGACAAGGCCGCCCGATCGCTCACCGTGTTTTCCGTTGCCGGCTTTATCATTTGGTTGATGCCGGACTGTTCTTTTCCATGTTTGGCAACTTCTTTCTGTATCTGCTCCTCGGTCATGCCGGCGGCGCGGGCTTTTTCGAGCAGCTCCTGCGGAATTTGCGCACTTATCGTGACCGATACCAGCAGAAGCAGGATACCCATAACATATTTGGCGTTTTTTCTCATATTACTTTTTCTATTGTTTGAACGATTCGTTGGCTTGCTGTCCCGTCACCATAGGGATTGATTGCCTGGCTCATACGGTTATAGTAGGCGTTGTCATCCAACAAACGGGATACTTCGTCCACGATCCGGTCGCAGTCTGTTCCCACCAGTTTGACCGTTCCTGCCTCCAGTGCTTCTGGCCGCTCCGTCGTGTCGCGCATGACGAGCACCGGTTTCCCCAGGCCCGGAGCTTCTTCTTGTATGCCTCCGCTGTCGGTCAGGACAAGTGCCGACCGTTCCATCAGATAGACGAAGGGCAGATATTCCAAAGGCTCGATAAAGAACAGGTTCGGCTGGTGAACCTTCCCGAAGACTTCGTTAATCGGTTCGCGCACATTGGGATTCAGATGCATGGGATAAACAAAGTCCACATCCGGATATCGTTCCGACAGTGTCTTGATCGCCCGGCATATCCGGATGAATCCTTTGCCGAAGTTCTCCCGGCGATGGCCTGTTATTAAAACCGATTTACGCCGGCTTTGTTTGATTGTTCCGATTGTTTTATAGCCAGCCTCTTTCAGTTCGTTTATCAGCCGTTTTTGCAATGACGGGTCTTCCCTGATAGTTGCAACGACGTGATAGAGGGCGTCGATCACGGTGTTGCCGGTAATCCGAATCTGCTTTTCATCAACCCCTTCCTGCAGTAAATTGTTTCGGCTCAACGCAGTAGGAGAGAAGTGCCAGGTGGCGATCCTTCCCGTGATCTGTCTGTTTATTTCTTCCGGCCAGGGGCTGTAGATGTTATGCGTGCGCAGCCCGGCCTCCACATGTCCAACCGGTATTTGCCGGTAGAAGGCGGCAAGCGCTGATGCTGTGGAGGTTGTCGTGTCGCCATGTACCAGAACGAGGTCGGGTTGTACCTCCTGCAGGATATTACGCATACCTGTCAGGATACGGGCGGTCACATCGTAGAGGTCCTGCCCTTGCTTCATGATGTTCAGGTCATAGTCCGGCTCGATGTTGAAAAGCCTCAATACCTGGTCCAACATCTCCCTGTGTTGCCCGGTCACACATACGATAGTCTCGAACTTTTCCGGATATTTCCGGAACTCCTTCACTAACGGAGCCATTTTGATTGCTTCGGGGCGTGTTCCGAAGACGAGCATTATTTTGTGCATATTGTTATAGATTATATCTTTCCTGCTTTAACGAGGATCAGGAATTTGATTAAATGAATTTGCCGTTTAATACGGGATGGTTGTTTCAACAGACGGTATGCAAATTCAAGGTTATGTTTCACCCACCAATCGGGAGCCCGTTTCACGTTCCCGGTATAGACATCGAAACTTCCCCCTAACCCTTGATAAATGGCGGGATATGCTTTGAACATCTCATCCATTAGCAACTCCTGTTTGGGCGATCCCATTGCAATGAAGACTACATCTGGTTTTTTCGCTTTGATGTCAGCGATGAGTGCCGCCTTCTCTTCCTCCGTTCGTATATATCCATTCCGGTAGTTCGCAATCCGGATACCGGGAAAATCCTGTTGCAACCGGGAAACAGTCTTTTCAATAACCTCTTGTTTGCTCCCGACAAGATAGAACGTTTTGTCTTGTTTATATAAAGCGGCTGTGAGTTTTAGCCATAATTCGCATCCCGGAATTTTTATTGCGTTCCGTACGCCATGCCGGCGCATTGCCATAACCGCACCTATACCGTCGCAATACCCGATATTCCTGTTAATAATATCCCGTACTTGCTGAGTCGCATGCAGTATCTTCTCTGCATTGATCGCCACCAATATCCCCTTATGTTCCCTCACATATTCCAGAAGGTTGGCTTCAGAGGGGAAGGGGTGGACTTTTATTCCGTTTATCAAGATCGTTTTATTTCTCATCTCGTAATTGTGCTAATAAATAATAAGATAAAGCATTAAACATGAATGCATTGCTCCAACGCATATAAGAAATGTAGGAGCTGAAGGTCTGTTTAAGCTGATAGTAAAAATATCCTTTGGAGTCTTGCATATTCGTAATAGTCCAGTTTACAACTCTGTTGGCTAATTCTTTGTATTCCGGATACTTCCTCAGTTTGAATAAAGTGACGAGCAATTGCCCTGGACAGTGGATGTCAATGGGGTATGTTTTATCATTATAATACTTGGGAGTCCCGTCTCTTTTAAAAAAATTATGCATGTAATATTTAAAGCCGGTTTCTATATGGGTAGAAAAAGTCATATCTCCCGTTAAAGTCTGGTATTCCTGTATGCAATCAAGATTATAGCCGGTATGGAAACTGTCTTTCCAAGCTTGTACAGGCAGTATTCCATATGACCATGAACCATCTCTATTTTGTGCATCGCAGCAAGCCTGAACAGATTCTCCTGCTAATTCTTTGTATAAATCCTTGCCAGTATATTGATAGCAGTAACTAAGGATTTTACTTCCTAAAAGTGAGGCGTTATACACTGTGTCGTTACCGGGTATCGGGCTGTATGAAAAAAGAAATCCTCTTTTCTGAGGGGTTCTGTGTAAATCCTGTATAACAAAGTCGGCAGCCGATAATGCTGTTGTAAGATAGCGCTCTTTTTGTGTGATTCTGTAAGCACTTATAAGTGCAGTTGTGCAAAAGCTTGTTGCCACAACTGTCGGAGTATTCTTTGGAAAAAGAAACAAACGACGTGCCTGCCAATCAAAATTATATCCCCAGCATGAACCACTATATCCTTCAGTACGGAGTGTTATTAGGAGTTCTGCCAGTTGGTCAATATAGGATAGGACAACCTCTTTTTTCCCGAATAAATCTTCCTTACCAGTCTTTTCTATCATAGAATATAGGTTACAATATCCTTGTAGGAAAAGTCCGATTCCTTTTGAATTATATTCTTTCGGGACGAGAAACAAGCTGCGCATGTTAAAAGGCATGCGTTTGAATCCTTGTATCATAATCAATCGGCATATGGCTGACCTATTCAGAAAAGGTATGCTTTGGAAAACCTTGGAGTTTAACCCGTCGTATGGGTCCCAGCCTTTGAATTGTTCGGCTTCACAGTAAAGACGGAGCTTGTTGAATGCCTTTAGTTGTTCTATATCCATACTGTTTATGTATTAGTTAGCAACTGTTTGTAGAAGTAGACAACAGAACTTTTACTATAATTCTCACGAACAAATTCTGCCGGAGTGTATATGTCTTTATTCTTGGATATTATTTCTATTTTATTCAATATCTCATCAATATCAGGAGAGAAAGATATTAATTCACCACTTATACCTGGTCGAACCAATTCCGGCATGGAAGTTGTATTTCTGGCGATGACCGGAATATTACATGCCATTGCTTCGAGTACAACGAGTCCTAAAGATTCTCTTTTAGAGAACATCAGGCAAATATCGAGTTCCTGGTAAAATTTGTACATTAGGTATTGGGGATAGGGCACATGCCTGATTAGTTGTATCGGATATTCATAGAATGCTTTTTTCCAATGGTTATCTTCATCTCCATAATCAATATAATGGATATAAATATCTTTTTTTAGTTTTTTTTGTAGTTCTGGTACCTTCTGTATTAGTTGATAAAGGTATTCAACTCCTTTGTTTTTGGTTAGGGCAGATGGAAAACCGAGATGCAGAGAATGCTTTTCCCATTTCGATTCTCCCGGGCAAAATAAACTTGTATCAATACCGCCACTTGGTGAAATCTGTATTCTTTCCGGATTGATATCTAATTGCCTCGTGATAACAGAACGGTAATAAAAAGAGGGTGATATATGGATGTCGTTTTTCTTCAACGTTTTTTTTATTAAAAAGCGTATGGCTTTGAAGAAAAGGGTGTTATGTACTAATTCTTCTCCATGCCAGTGAAAGATGATTTTGTTTTTCTGAAACGGGATACGGATGAACAAAGGAAGCATGAGCGTATAATGGTTGATATACAGCACATCATACTGTTTTAAAGGAGCAGACAACAGTTTAAGGTAGAAAGATGCGTAATCTTTGATTTTTTCCTTCAATTTAGTTCCGGAAGAGTATAACACCAGCATATCTACTTGAAATCCTGCTTCTTCCAATCTCCCTTTGATTGATTGTACATATGTCCCGCTATTTGGTCTTTGTGGAGACGGATATGCGTTGTTAATGAGTAAAATTTTCTTTGTCATGTTAATCATCGACTGTTAATATCTAATACCTTTTTTTAGTATATAACGATAGGTCAACATTAGTAACTCATTAATTTTGTTTTTTGCAAATATCCATTCTCCGTTATATGGAATAGGATAGCCACCTGATGATTGTTTGAATAAATAAACTTGGTTACTATTAGTAAGCCCTGGACCAATTCTTCCAAAATCGAAAAAAATTATGTTTTCATTAGAAAGATAGTCCAATATGTTTTCTATAATAAAATAGCTGGCTCCGTTTTCCCTGGACTCATTACTATTAGCAGCAAATACATCCCATGCATGCTTGCCGTTGATATAAATAATCCTACCGGCAATGATAGAGCCTGTGGCGCTATAAACGAAAAATAGTTTGTAATCCGGGTCTTGAAGCAAATTGTATATATTTTGTTTGTTAAGGATATATGATAACTGTTTTTTGGTAGCCATTTCTTCAAAAATTCTCACAAAAGTTTCACAATCTTTTAGTGTGGGTTGCGATATTATTTGGAAGGAACATTTGGCAGCTATTGCTTTTTTTATGTTTCTTTTCCAGCTTCTGTGTCCGGCTGGTCTGTCAAGCGTATTAATCAAGATAGTCAATGGACATGTAGTCTGATGAAGTGGACGGATAAAACCTGCTTCTCTTATTCCTATTTCATATTCAATATCATAAGGGGAAAGACTGGATATAAGAACTAAAGAATAACCGATTTGAGCTATTCCTTTATAGAAGTTTTGAATCGTCTCTTGCTTTGGCTGCTTTACCGCTTCTCCCTGTATGCGAAGGACGGAACCAATAAATGGTTTATTGTAGAGTTCTCCTCGGCAACAGATACTGGGATTAGAATAATTGTCGACAAAGTAAAGACTATCGCTTTTATTGCCAATATAATTGTCCCAACCTTTTCCCTGGGTGAAAGGGGTTATTTCCATTTGTTTCTCTATTTCGAAGAATGACTTTCTATCGATTATTTCCATATCATTGTTTTATTATCGAATATTTTAAGAATGGTGAGTTTCTTTGTCGTTTTAAAGCCGGCCTTTGTTTCGGCTTTTAGCGCAGGGCGATTGCCGGTCAGTATAACTACAACTCCCTTATTTTTGCCATATCTGTAAAGTTGACCTAATCTGTGTCGTAATACGGCACTATGCATCCCTTGATTTCTAAACTCAGGTGCGCAATAGTCATCAAACAGAGCACCTTCGTTTTCTTTTAAATTTAATTCGAAGCCATAAGGAAGTGGGAGTGTCTTCAAACTTATCCATGCAGAATAAGCCAGTTTCTTGTTTTTAATGATTCCGTAAGGTATATATGTCTTGTCGAGCAGTTGTTTTTTTATGTTGATGAGTTTTGCCTTAGTAAAGTAGGATATGTCACCTTTCTGAAAATCATCGAATGTAAGTACTTGTATCGTATAATTTGTATTACATGCCGCTTCTGCATCATTGAGTGTTAGCTCTTTCTCCAAATAATAAAACCTTTCCCAAACGACACCGACTTGGCGGAATATGAAATGAAACATGCGTATGATACATCCTATATATCCGTACTGCATTCTATTTGATCGTATTTTGTGAAGTGATTTCATTTGAAGAAAGATAATTTTCTTTTTATTTTAAGCATTGGACTATAAATGTATTTTAGTCCGTCGACAACACATATACCGTCTTTATAATCTAATGTATGTAAGCCATATTTATATTTGGAATCGGGCATGATACAACTCGTTTTTTCTTCTTCAAATCTGTTTTTTTCAATAGATTCTACTTTGCAGATGTTAAGAGAAGCACCATAACCGGTTTTAGAGTTTTGAGTACATCTGTAGTAGTTGCTGTCCAAGTTATAAAAACCGCCTCCAGGGCGAGCTGATGTGATATCTTGCTTCATTGGATTTCCCAAAAAGGTTTATAAGGACCGGTTAGCTTCTCGGAATAATAAAGGAGTAAGTCTTTATCTTTATCAAAATCCAGAGAAGTACATAGTAGATAATAGAGATCACAGACTTTGATGATAACCGGATCTACGATCGGCGCTTGTATCATTATTTGAGGATTTTCCAATATTTGACTGTTATAGTTATATTCATAAATAGAGAGCGAGCCGCTTTGACTGTTCTCCGGAATGACATATGTTTGATTACCCTCTTTGTAAATATAAGGAAAGGATAGATGAGTCTCTTGTTCCAATACGGTCTTTCGATTGATTAGTTTGTAGTTCTTACGCGAAACGGTTAATAATGAAATGTTTCCTTTCCATTTATCATAAAAAAACTCTTCAACCAGAACTTCTATTATGTCATCTGTTACTTTCAATATAAAAGGATCAGCAAAGAAGCGATCCCGATATGGGTGCTGAAGCCATTGAATGGGTAAACGATAAGAGCTGGAGTTTAAGATCATATTTAATGAAGACTCTATAAAACCAATATTCCAATGGAATATCCCAAGTTTTTGTTCTAATGTTTTGATTGAAAATATATTCATGTTCATTTAAGTTTGTTCCCACCAGAAATGGTAAGTTGCTTTCATTCTTTCCTGATCTCCCAAATAGATTGTAGTTCCGAAATTAATAAGTTGAACGGCAATAATTAGGAGGAAAGCTGCTGTATGTAAAATGCTCTTACCTCCGTATTTCCACAGATATACCAGTAGATAGGAAAACACAATAATATTCATATTGACAAAAAACAACAATGGTCTTTGTAAAGCATGGTTACCTACAAGCAACAAATTTATACAGCTACCTATAAAATACAAGTTATAATATATCTTTATATTTGAAGAAGAAAATGTGTCTTTAACTTTATTGCTGTATAATATAAGTATGATATTTAGTAGGAAAATAAGCCATGTTCGTGGCCCATAGACATAATCTTCGTCAAGAGTCAAAACACTCTCTACGTTATTGTATCTGTCCCCTAATCCGATTAAATTTAAAATAACATCGATGTTCTTTAAGTATTGGCTCCATATTGAGACCCCACTTAACAGTAAAGACATAAACAGCAATGAGAGTTGCAAAGGTATATTTCTAAAAAAATCCTTTCCCGATTTGAAGATAAAATATAAAGGTAACAGCAGGAGCGCTGTTCTATGAAGGGTGTATCCTGCTGCTATGCATAACATATAAGGGATGAACTTTTTTTGTTTGATAAATGGAACTGCGTATACAAACAGGCACCAGACTAATGACTGCCTGATAACGCTCATCCATCCTAAAAAAGCTCCTGACATTATCATGAATGCCAGAAATGGAAAAAGATATCCTTCTTTTCGGAAGGTATAATAGATTAGAAATATTTGAAGAAAAGCAATCAAGCTGAAATAAAAAGAATAGTGCATACCGGATTCTGCCATGAGTTGGGTGATCAGTTTGAACCCGACTTCCAGATCATCTCTGACAACAGAATGGTGTGAATATCCGTCGTAGATTTCTAAATAACTCTCATAATCGTTGCCCACATCATATCTGACTCCGAAAAGCAAAGCAAAGCAAATAATGGGTAGTAAAAAATCAACATTAAACCAAGCTGTTCTGATATTTCTGTCTCCACAGCTCCTTTTCATGTAAATATAGCCGGAAAGGATCATAATCAACATTAATGATGAATATACATATGTCGTTTGGAACATATTATATTTGTTCTGATAATGTATGGTAGATACTTCTTAAACCAGAATAGCAGTTTGCATACAATTTACTTTTTTGCAATAGTAAATAATGTATTGCAAAGTATAGATTTACGTGATTCCGTGCAGAAGTAAATGTGTAAAGTTTTTTATCCAGCAATGTAAATTGCTGGATATCGTTGAATTTATATCCTATTTCCAGCAAATAACGGATTCTATAAAGATGGTAGGATAGTACATACCCTGAATAAACACCAATTTTTATAAGGTATTGATAGCACCAATCGTTAGAGAACATAATATTTTTCAAAAGATGTTCGGATATTCTGGGGTGTGAATTGGATTCATTATTCAGGCAGTAATTGTAACAGGAAGAAGAAACTGAGCTGAATCTTTTCGCTTGAGACACCAATTGAACCAGCAACATTCTGTCTTCAGCATTTGTCATACCTGGATAGGCTGCAGGCGAATAGTCTCTAAACAAATTTACCGAATAAATATTCCCCCATAAAGTATAGGGTAGTTTTCGCTTCAGAAATAACGTTTGTATTTCTTCAGATGAACTGTTGATTTGTATTTGACGGGTTCTTATCCTTTCAGATTGACCGTTATTGATAATCGTATATCCTCCGAATACAATATCGGAATGATCTGCAGTTATTTTATCATAAAGGATTTGAAAGGCGTTTTTAGGAAAATAATCGTCAGCATCGCTAAAAGTGATGTATTTACCTTGTGCTTTTTGATAACCGCTTTCTCGGGCGGACATTGTCCCCCCATTTTTTTCTTTATTGATGATGACAATACGGTTGTCTCTCCGTGCATATGCCATCGCTATTTTCAGAGAATTATCCGAACTGGCATCGTTGACTATCATTACCTCAAAGTTGTCAAATGTCTGTTGTCTGATAGAGTCTAAACAGCGAGGGAGCCATTTCGCCGCATTATATACAGGAATGATGATACTGATATCTGGTCTAATAATGATACTCATGTGCTTGATTTACAGCTTTAGTAATACGTTTAAAGTTCCATCTCCTTATTTTGAATAATAAATTCTCAGGCAATGATTGCTTGATTATCCCTTTTATTTGGTGGCTGATTATAAATTTATAATATTCCAGCTTCCACTGGGGGGTATGCGAACGTCCGGATATAATACCGAATTCCCGTTCACGTGCAATTCTGTTTACAGATGACAAACCGTTTCGAGCATCGAAAACAGAGATTGTATGTGGAATATATTGGAATGTTTTTCTTTCTTTCAAGCAAGAGTAGAAGAAATCATAATCAGCACATATTTTATATTTTGTATTATAGTTCCGTTTTTTTAATAGGTCGGCTTTGACAAATGACGATTGGTGGCAAAAGATCATTCCATATTTTAACTTTTCAAGTTCTGCCGGTTGTCTGACATATCTTCCGAATGCGTAAATAAATTCGGTGTCACCATATATGATATCGATGCCAGAGTCGGGCTCAGGTATGAATAATAAGTTTAGAGATGTATCACAGAAAAATGTGTCTCCGGCATTCATGAAATTAATCCAGTCTCCAGTAGCCATACGAATACCTTTATTCATTGCATCATAAATACCTTTATCCGGTTCACTTACCCAATAAGATATTTTGTTTTGATACTTTTTAATGATATCGACAGTTCCATCGTTGCTTCCACCATCTATGACAATATATTCGATATTGGGATAAGTCTGGTTGATAACCGAAAGTATTGTTGGTTCAATGGAAGTAACAGCATTGTATGAGACTGTGATAATTGTGATTTTTGAGTTACTTTCTTTCATATCAAATTATTGCCCCTGTTTTATATTTGAAGTAATACTTGTTGTATATTCCTAAATGCCATAATAGATTACGTATCTTCTCCCTCTTCCTGAATGCTTGTGGCTCGACCCGACGGTTACTGACTATTATTCTTGGATAAGGAGAATTTGGATATTTTTTTTCATTGTATGTCCATTGTTTTTTGTCGGCATATTTTTTATTCCAAGCATATTGCCATGGTCTGTCGCCAAACTGGGAGGGATCCCTGAAGGGAATAATTCCGTTTTTCCTGCAAATTAGTGAGAATACGGATTGGTCTTCACGATGCTCGATGAAATCCACCGGATTCTTTTCTTGAGTGAATTGGTTTGGAGAGGCACAACGCTCATCTTGCATATAGTTTAGCCATTCCTCGATAATTTTTCTTGAAAAGTCATTCTTTTTAAGCAATATATAGCTGGCACAAATTTGATTGGAGGAAAGATCATCATACCCCATGATGGAAAAAACTTCTTTTTTAGTCCATTGCCTTTCTAATAAAGGCAGTTCGAAAGGCATGACAGATATATCCTCTTTTTCCAGAACATCAATCAGACGACTTATTTTATTATCATAAAAAGCTCCGGAATCGCAGTAGAACAGATAGTCTCCTTCTTTTATTTGCACCAGTGTTTTCAGAATAAAATAAGGTTTCCAGAGCCATAGGCCAGCTCCCCGGCGATAAGCGAAAATGCGTGAGTTTTTATGATAGAACTCTTTATCGATATCTTTGGGTGTATATTCTATCACCTTATCTGCTTTTCCTGTCTTGTAAGCTGTCAAGGTGTTATATTTCCTTTGCGTCTCAAAATTAGCATCGGAGAAATTGATTGCAATTATATTGTGATTGTTATACATCTTGAAACTGTTAGCCGGTTATTATTTACTATAAATTCCATAATCCTTATTCATAATTATTTTAGTTAATTGTTTTCGCCCCATTATAACCTGGAAAAGGCAGACGACTGTGGGAAATAACAAAGCTCCTATAATTCCCATTTTCTCACATCCGTAATTGATAACAGGCAATGCCGAAATTGAAAAAAATAGATAGATAAGCATCTGTATTCTTACTTTACCTGTTCCGTTTATCAATGTGGTATAAACTCCTACCAATGTTTGTGCCAGCACATAAATAGCAACCATTGAAGATACAGATAGAGATATCTTGACGTCATTTCCTATCCACCATTTATATATTTGGTTTGAACAGATAAGCATGAACGCTGAAACAGGTAAGATAAAGATTAGCCACATTCTTTCCAGTTTACGATGTACTTGCTTCATCCATCTGAAGTCTTTTTTTGTATAGGCATCCGTGAAGGCGGACCAGAAAGGTGTTAATATAATAGTTGCGAACATATTCAGAGTGTTGAAGTATTTGTATGCTATATTGTATTCTGTTACAGCCTCAGGTCCTTTTACGCGAGAAATAATAATATTCATAAACTGATAAATAAACATCATCGCTATCATGATTATAAAAAATTGTCCGCCCAATCCTATTATATTTTTGGTCAGGGAAAAACGGATGAAACGGGAGGAGGGAGCTATAGGTTTGTACCTTTCTGTCCTGAATATAAAAAAGGAGACTATAAACAGCAGGATACAAGGAATACCTGAAAAAGCGATAGCCAGGTTGACCAAATTTCCCGCTGTTGTTTTTGTCAGTACATAAATTGTAATAAAAGCAAGTACCTGCCCTCCTGTTTGTATGAGGGAAGCCATAGCTGGTTTTTGATCAGCCATAAGCATGGTGGTGAAGACACTCCCTACTATATTCAGGCAAAAAAAACAGGCCAGCAGGCCGAAAACCGTATGCAGTTCGGCGTTGTACTGCCTGTCTATAATCAATATCTCACTCCAATGGATATAGTGATTGGCAACAGTAATACCAATAAATATGAGTGTAAATAAAATTGATAAGACAGCATATGTCGTGCTCAGATATTCTTTTGCAGTCTGCATATCTCCCTTCGCTTTTGCTTCTGCAAAGCGATTTCGGAATCCATGTGCAAAGCCTAAGTCAAAGAAAGATAGCCAAGAGATAATGGAACTTAGTGTCAGCCAAATACCATATTTAACGGTGTCAATGTATCCTATGGTTAGAGGTACAACTTGCAGGGATATTAATATACTAATGCATTTCAGCCCTAACGATGCAATTATATTTTTCTTTGCTAAAACAGTTCTTTCATTACCTTGTAAGAGGAAAGATTGAAATTTGCTTAGTAAATGCATGTTTATGAATTACTACCTGAGCCGATAATCGTTATTTATACACCCCGCAAAAATCCAGTATCACCTTGTTCCCGTCGTAAGGCAAGGATTTGAATTCCTGGTGGGCGACGAGGAAAGCGACGATGTTGGCGCGGGCGTAGGCTTCCTGGTAGGGAGTCAGTTTGAAGACCGGGTGGTTGTGGACGTTTGGCTCAACGATCAGGATATCGGTATCGGCGGAGCGTTGGAGGACTTTGGTAGCGATGTATTTGGCAGGCGATTCGCGCAGGTCGTCGATGTTGGGCTTGAGGCCAGCCCCATCAGAGCGACAATCGGCATGCGATGATGGTCCAGCAGGAAACGGAGAATGGCGTTTTCGATTTTTTCGGCACACCAGAAAGCCTTGTAGTTGTTGATCTCGCGGGCTTTCGAGATGAGTTGTGACTCATAGGGGAACTCCGAAGTCAGAAAATAGGGGTCTACTGCGATGCAATGGCCTCCAACGCCTGAGCCCGGTTGCAAGATGTTGACACGCGGATGCTTGTTTGCAAGCTCGATCAGCTCCCAAACGTTGATTCCCGCCTTGTCGCAGATAAGCGACAGTTCGTTGGCAAAGGCGATCTGCACGTCGCGTGAGGAGTTTTCTGTCAGCTTACACATTTCCGCCGTCCGCGCATTTGTCCGGTGGAGAGTCCCTTTGACGAAAAGACTGTAGAACTGCACCGCCTTTTCGGTCGATTCCTTGTCGAGCCCACCGATCACCCGGTCGTTGTGTACCAACTCGTATATTACGTTTCCCGGCAAGACACGCTCCGGACAGTAAGCGATGAACACTTTTCCCGTCAGCTCCGGACGGAGAGCATAGATCAGATGCCCCATCTTCTCGGTCGTTCCGACAGGTGAGGTCGATTCGATCACGAACAAATCTCCCTCCTTAAGTAAAGGTGCCACCATGCGCGTCGCCGCTTCGACATACGAGATGTCCGGTTCATGGTTCCCCTTGAACGGAGTCGGGACGACGACCAGGTAGACATCGCTTTCTTCGGGAGTTCCCGAAGCCTTCAGTTTTCCCGTTTTGACTACCTCCGAGCACAATTCCTGTAAACCCGGTTCCACGATGTGGATCACTCCCCGGTTTGTCATTTCCACTACTTTCGGATTCACATCTACGCCGATGACATCCACGCCGTTCCCGGCGGCTATGATTGCGGTAGGCAGGCCGATGTAGCCCAGCCCCATAAAACATACTTTCATTATTTGTATTTTTTCTAAAATCGTTTGACAAATTCTTTCCCCTTGAGCGATTCCTTTTTGCAGCCAGTCCTTTCGAACCAAATGCTTAAACCAACCCAGATCAGGATGTCACCCGCGAATACGATATTGATATTCACGAATGACACCAGCAGGATATTCAGGCTGCTGAACAGGCAGGCAATGATGACGATGCTGATCATCGCTTTGTGCGGTGTCATTCCCATATCAAGGAATTTATGGTGTATATGGTTGCGGTCCGGTTTGAACAGCGGTTTGTGGTTGCGTGCACGTACGACCATCACCCGGACAACGTCGAACATTGGCACGATCAGTGTCGAGAAAGCTACCACGATAGCTCCAGCGGAATAGTGGGCGATGTCTGGATTATAGGATGCATAGCGGACGGCGAGGAACACGAGGATATATCCTAACGTCAGACTCCCGGTATCGCCCATGAAGATTTTCCGTCCCTGTTTCACCTGTCCGAACACATTATAATAAAAGAAAGGGATTAATACACCTAATGTGGCGAACGACAGCATGGCGTATATCCACATCCCGTTTATCAGGAAGAGGCTTCCGAGCACCAGCAATGCCGACCCGCTCAGTCCCGAAGCCAGCCCGTCGATCCCGTCGATCAGGTTGATGGCATTGGTGATAAACACGATCACAAGGATGGTGAGCGGAATCCCGATCCAGGGCGCCAGCTCGTAAACCCCGAACAATCCGTACAAGTTATTGATCCACAATCCCGACAATGGTAGCAGCAGGGCTGCCACTATCTGTATCATGAACTTGGTCGTATAGCGCATTCCCACCAGGTCGTCTTTGAGTCCGGCAAGGTACAGCAGGATAACACCGCATGCCAATAGGTAGAACTCCGACAATATGTGTGTGAACAACCATTGCGGAATCTGGTATCCGTATAAATAGCCCGTACAGTAAAGGGCGGAGACGAACGATACGGAGAACAGGATCGCCGGAGCGAAACACAGCCCGCCTAACCTCGGTATGGCTCCCTCGTGTATCTTCCTGCTGTCAGGCATATCGAACAGCCGTTTCTTCAGTGCCACAACCAATATCCTCGGAATTATCACCATCGACATCAGGACGGAAATCAGAAAGGCTAATAAAATCAACAGATATATCATATTTTATCAATCAGGTTTGTATGCGACAAAGTTCGTCAGTCACATAGAAATGTTCTGGCGATTGTCTGCTTCTCTTTTAGCTTGGGAAGTAACAAGAGGAGGGGAAAAAACGTTTTCTTTTTTGAGTGTAATTGTGCTATTTTAGAAACCATTTCCTAAAAAATCATTGTGCTGGAAGGATGGAAAATGTGGAGGAATAATGAGGATTGGACGTTATATTTCATTCATTATACCTTGATTGTATCCGGATTAAAGAACGTTAAGAAAAGTGAGCTTGAATAATAGGTAATAACACAATAAGCCGCTATGTCCGGTGAGAGAGAGATATGCTTATTTATGATAATTTCTTGAAATCTTACTATCAGAACTGTTCGATATTCAGATCCGCTGCCAGCATATCGGGGATAGCTGCTGCGAAAGCTTTGAAGTGATCGGAGTTCGCGTGGAAATCAAAGGCGGCATCGTCTTTGTATTCTTCATAAAAAATGAATGATTTGGAGTCGAAGGGTGACTGGTAGAGGTTATAACTGATATTGCCGGCTTCCTGGCGCGTTGCGTCGACCAATGTTTTGGCAACATCGACAAATGCGGCCTCTTGTCCTTCTTTCACCAATACACGGCAAACAATCGTTTTCTTCTCTTTCTGCGGTGAAACTGTTTTTTCCGTACTTGCCTGGGCGGTTTCACCTTGCTTTGCATTGCCACTGCATGAAATACAAAATGCGACCATCATGATGGTCGACAAAAATCCAACAATCTTTTTCATTTGACTAATAATTAGAAATATAAAATCAGAATATCAGCGCAAATATACTGTGATATTTGGAAATATATATTAAAATGATATTGTATTTTTCTCTCCTTTGCAACTAATAGCGAAATGCTGCGTCTTATGTAGAAAAAAGAAAAGTTATGAGAGTAGAGAAAGAACGTGAACAGGCGTTTTTGGCTTTGGTAAAAGAATACAGGAGGCTTATTTATAAAGTTTGCTATCTCTATGCCAAGGATGAAGAGCATTTGAAGGATTTGCATCAGGAGGTGTTGGTCAACTTATGGCAGGGGTTTGGCAGTTTCAAGGGAGATGCAAAAGTCTCGTCGTGGATTTATCGCGTGAGCTTGAATACCTGTATTTCATTCTACCGCAAACACGATAAAATAACGGACACGCTGCCGTTGGAAAACCTGTTCGGGCTCGTATCGGAAGAGGATGAAAAGGCGGCACACCTGCGTGAGATGTACCGGCTTATCGGTCAGTTGAACCGTTTGGAAAAAGCCATTATCATGTTGTGGCTGGATGAACGGTCGTATGAGGAGATCGCCGAAATCACCGGATTATCGCGCAACAATATCGCTTCTAAATTGAAGCGTATCAAAGAGAAATTAAACGTATTAGCAAATCAATAGAAAGGAATAATCATGGAACTGGAAGATTTAAAAAAAGGATGGAGAGAGATCGATGAACATATCGACCGGATGGATGAGAATAATGAAATGGCACAAAGAGTGGTGAGGGAACATATTGTTTCAGTCCGCGAACGATTGAAAAACAGATTTAGGAGGATGACCTTGCTATGCCTGATGGCTCCGGGTGTTATCAACCTTCTTTTTCTGGAGATCGATGGCATTGGCTCGTGGACGAAGTTTGCTTTTCTGTTTTTCTTTATTGTGATGGCAATTCATAAAGGTTTTCTGTGGAGGGGTCTGGCAAAGACGGACTATAAATGGATGACGAGCAAGGAAGCCCTGATTTCGACTTTCAAACTGGAAAAGTTCCAGAAAGTGGGTATCCTGATCGGTTTTCCTTTAGCCTTGGTCGTAATAGCCTTATTCATGCTGGACCTGTACAGGGCGCAAGAAATGTATGCCTTCTATGGTGCTTGCTGCGGAATGGTTGTCGGTTTCTTCGCCGGCTTTCGTATGCAAAGACGTATCAGAAAGGAATTTCAGCAGTTGCGTGGCGCACTGGAGGAAGAATTAAGTTGAGAGTTCGGCTGATTTCCTAAACACAAAAAAGGCTGTCAATCTTTCGATTGGCAGCCTTCGTTGCGGAAGCGGGGGGATTCGAACCCCCGGTACCCTTGCGAGTACGTCAGTTTAGCAAACTGGTGGTTTCAGCCACTCACCCACACTTCCATGGGCTTCGCGCTTCATTTCCTTGAATTGCGCTGCAAAGATAGGCTGAAGTTTTTGAATATACAAAGCATTTTGACGATATTTTTTAAGAAAAAGGTGTTACTTTTGTGCCCGGTTCTGATATTCAGAGAATTATTAAGTGAAATATGAGTGGAAAAAAGTTTTCGAAGCGAACAGTTATCATAGGAATCCTGTCTTTTATCGTCCTGTTGCTGGCGGGAACGGGCTTTTGGGCCTACCGTCTGTTACTGGCGCCGGATTTCGCACCGCGCAATACTGTGTATGTATATATCGACACCCGCAAAGATTTTGATGATCTCTGCCGTCAGTTGCAAGATTCTGCCGGATGCCGGCGCATCGGAAGCTTCAAACAACTTGCCGGTATGCTGAAATACCCTGCCAATATGCGTACCGGACGTTATGCCGTAGAGCCGGGCATGAACAATCTGACGTTGCTTAACGACCTGCGCCGGGGGCATCAGGTGGCAACCCGCATTACTTTTAATAATATCCGTTTTAAGAAGGACCTGGCGGAACGGCTCTCGGAGCAGTTGATGATAGGGGAGGACGAATTGCTCCACCTGCTTACAGATTCCGCCTATTGTGACTCGCTGGGTTTCACGACCGAAACGATCAATACGTTGTTTATTCCCAATACATATGAGGTGTATTGGAATATATCAGCCGACAAGTTGATGCAGCGGATGAAACGCGAGTATAACAATTTCTGGACGGACGCCCGTCTTGCCAAAGCGAAAGCCATCGGGTTGACACCGGCGGAAGTTTCTATCCTTGCCTCTATCGTGGAGGAAGAAACGGCGGCGGCAGATGAATATCCGATTGTGGCCGGACTGTATCTCAACCGCCTTCACCGGGGAATTCCCCTTCAGGCTGATCCGACTGTAAAGTTCGCTATCGGTGACTTCTCGTTGCAACGCATCCTTTTCGAACATCTGGAGGTCGATTCTCCTTATAATACTTACAAACACACCGGGTTGCCGCCCGGACCGCTTCGCATCCCGACAATCAAGGGGTTGGATGCCGTTTTGAATTATATGCAGCATAATTACTTATATATGTGTGCGAAGGAAGATTTTTCCGGGCGTCATAACTTTGCCGCCACCCTTGCTGAACATAACCGCAACGCCAATCGCTATCGGGCGGAATTGAACAGACGGAAGATCCGATAGGCATGAAAAAAAAGTTTCATGCCCATGAAACTTTTGTTCCATGAGGACGAAACTAAAGTTCCATGCCGATGAAACAAAATCCAATTGCGGAGATATTATTGCGGATATAGGTAAAAGTCTTATCTTTGTAGGTTAGATAACACAGAAAAATCGATTAAAAACAAATAAACATTACATGGAAAAACATCTATTTTTAGGGGATGAGGCAATCGCGCAAGCTGCTATAGATGCGGGCTTGTCCGGTGTTTATGCCTATCCGGGAACCCCTTCGACCGAAATAACCGAGTATATCCAGGGATCGGCCGTGGCAAAGGAAAGAGGCATCCACTGCCGCTGGAGCGCAAATGAGAAAACTGCGATGGAAGCCGCTTTAGGTATGAGCTATGCCGGTAAGCGCGCGTTGTGCTGTATGAAACATGTGGGGCTGAACGTGGCTGCCGACTGTTTCATGAATGCTGCCATGAGCGGTATCAATGGCGGTATGATCATCATAACTGCCGACGATCCTTCCATGCACTCTTCCCAGAACGAACAGGACAACCGTATGTTCGGCAATTTCGCCATGATCCCGATGCTCGAGCCGTCCAGCCAGCAAGAGGCTTACGATATGGTATATGAAGGGTTCGAACTTTCCGAAAAGTTGGGCTATCCGGTTCTGGTCCGCATCACAACCCGTATGGCTCACTCTCGCGCAGGCGTGGTTACCCGCGCACAGAAGCCTGAAAACGAAATGCATACGCCCGAAGACGGTCGCCAGCGTTTCATCCTCCTTCCGGCTCTTGCCCGCAAACGTTTCAAGACGTTGATCGCTGCACAAGATACATTTGTCGCTTCTTCCGAAGCCTCTTCCTATAACAAGTATTTCGATGCTCCCAATAAGGAATTGGGAATCATTACGACTGGTATCGCGTTCAACTACCTTTCGGAAAACTATCCGGACGGGTTTGAACATCCGGTGCTGAAGATCAGCCAGTATCCGCTGCCCCGCAAGATGGTGGAAAAGATTATGAGCGAATGCAAGGAAATCCTTGTGCTCGAAGAAGGTTATCCGGTAGTGGAAGAACAACTGAAAGGATTCCTCGGTATCGGCGTTACGGTGCATGGCCGTTTGGACGGTACGCTGCAACGCGATGGCGAGCTGACGCCCGATGCAGTAGGCAAGGCATTAGGTAAAGAGATTGCCGGCTACTATGCCACTCCGGAAGTTGTGGAACAGCGTCCGCCTGCATTATGCCAGGGTTGCGGACACCGTGACGTGTATGAAGCGCTCAACGAAGTCTTGGCCGAATATAAGGGTGCAAAGGTGTTCGGCGATATCGGCTGTTATACGTTGGGAGCTTTGCCTCCTTTCCGTGCGATCGATACCTGTATCGACATGGGAGCTTCCGTCACGATGGCGAAAGGTGCGTCCGATGCGGGTGTTTTCCCGGCTGTATCGGTGATCGGCGACTCGACGTTCACGCACTCCGGTATGACCGGCCTGCTGGACTGTGTCAATGAAAATACAAATATCACGATCGTAATTTCCGATAACGAGACGACTGCCATGACAGGCGGACAGGATTCTGCGGGAACAGGACGGCTGGAATCGATCTGTGCCGGTATCGGCGTAGACCCGGCTCACATCCGTGTGATGATTCCGTTGAAGAAGAATTACGAAGAGATGAAGACGATCATCCGCGAAGAGATCGAGTATAAAGGCGTATCGGTGCTGATCCCGCGTCGCGAGTGTATCCAGACATTAACAAGAAAGAAAAAAGCAAGCAAGAAATGAAAGCAGATATTATATTATCCGGTGTGGGAGGACAGGGCATCCTCTCCATCGCTGCCGTTATCGGAGAAGCCGCATTGAAAGAGGGCCTGTATATGAAGCAGGCTGAAGTACACGGAATGAGCCAGCGTGGTGGCGACGTACAGTCGAACCTCCGCCTCTCAGACCAGCCGATCGCTTCCGACTTGATCCCGCAGGGACACGCCGACCTGATCATTTCGCTCGAGCCGATGGAGGCGCTTCGCTACCTGCCGTACCTGAAAAAGGACGGATGGTTAGTGACGAACTCGCAGCCGTTTATCAACATTCCCAACTATCCGGAGATGGAAAAGGTGAATGAAGAACTGGACAAGCTGCCGCATAAAGTGGTGCTGGATGTGGAGGCCATCGCCAAGGAAGTGGGTTCCGTACGTGCAGCCAATATCGTGATGCTGGGCGCCGCCGCTCCTTTCATCGGTATTGAATATGACAAGATTGCTGACGGTATCCGCCGTATTTTCGGACGCAAAGGGGAAGAGATCGTGGAGATGAACCTCAAAGCGTTGAAAGCCGGCTACGATGTAGCACAAAGCATGCAATAACATGGGGTGCGACCCGCAAGGGCCGCACTTCTTTAAACACAAATAATATGAAGAAGTACTTATTCCTTTCCTTTTTTGCTCTCCTTGCCTTCGTCTTGAAGGCGCAGGATGAGAGTGGTGACATCGTCAAGGTGGGTGAGCAGATGCCGGCTTTTACGATTGTGAACGATAATGGAACCGAGACGCCTTCCTCTTCTCTGAAAGGGAAAGTGGTGTTGGTGAACTTCTTTGCCACCTGGTGTCCGCCCTGCCAGAAAGAGCTGGCTGAGGTGCAGAAAACGCTTTGGCCGAAATACAAGGACAACAAGGATTTCGCCATGCTGGTAATCGGCCGTGAGCATTCGGATGCGGAGTTGCAGAAGTATAACGAAAAGAAAGGTTTTACCTTCCCTCTTTATCCGGACAAGAACCGTGCGGTGTATGGCGCTTTCGCCAACAGCCTCATTCCGCGCAGCTATTTGGTGGATAAGACCGGTAAAGTCATTTACGCTACAAAAGGCTATACAGACGAAGAGTTTGCCGAGCTGATGAAGAAGATTGAAACGGCTTTAAAATAAAAGATATGGAATACAGTCATGTGCATATAGTTTATTTTTCTCCGACGCATACATCGGCTAAAACAGCTTATGCGATCGCAGAAGGATTGGATGGAGAGATCCTGCTGGAATCCGATATTACATACGGATTGCCGGAAGAACCGGTAGAGATCGCCGGTGACGAGCTGACGATTGTGGCTGTCCCTGTGTATGGGGGACGTGTGGCGGAAACAGCTATGGAACGTCTCCGCGCGTTTAGTGCACATCAGGCTCCCGTTGTTCCGGTTGTCGTCTATGGCAACCGCGATTATGAGGATGCCTTGAAAGAATTGTCCGATACGCTGACCGCTGCAGGTTTTGTCCCAGTTTCTGCCGGTGCTTTTATCGGCGAACATTCGTTCAGCCGGAAGGATATGCCGATTGCAGCCGAACGTCCTGATGAAGCCGACCATGAGTTGGCTACCCGTTTCGGACGCGAAATCAGGATGAAATTGCAGCAGGCGAAAAGCCTTTCCGACCTGAAGCCGCTCGAGGTGAAAGGAAATTACCCCTATAAGGTGAAAGGTCCGTCTACGCCGCAAGCTCCTGTGACGAACGAAGACCTGTGTACGCAATGCGAATATTGCATAGATGTCTGTCCGGTATCTGCCATTTCGATTGTCGACGACCGGATGTTCAGTGATCCGGCGATCTGTATCAAATGTTGCGCCTGCGTGAAGGAATGTCCGGAGGCGGCCCGCACGTTCGATACTCCTTATACGGCGATGCTGCACAAGAACTTTAGCGCCCGTCGCGAACCGGAATTGTTTATTTGATTTTCTAAAATATCAACTTGTAGCCGATTCCCCGGATGTTCAGTATCTGAACGGTGGGATCGGCTTTTAGTTTTTTACGGAGCTTGGTGATAAAGACGTCCATGCTGCGGGCGTTGAAAAACGTATCGTCTCCCCAAAGTTCGAGCAGGACAGGTTTGCGGTGCAACACGTCGTTGGCATGCTGGCACAACATACGGAGAATTTCCGCTTCCCGGTGGGAAAGGGTTTCCGTATGGTCGTCCATTTGTAAGGTCTGGTGCGGATAGTGAAATGTGTATTGTCCGATCGTATAAACATCCGCCTGCTTAACGGTGGAAGCCTGTATGGGACGGTGCAGCAAGGCCTGGATGCGGACGATTAGTTCCTCCATGTCGAAAGGCTTCTTCAGGTAGTCGTTTCCTCCCAGATGGAAACCTGTCACCAGATCGTCGACCGAAGAACGGGCGGTCAGGAACAGAATTGGCGTTTTGCTGTCGGTCTGCCGGATCATTTTGGCGAGGTTGAATCCGTCTAATTGAGGCATCATACATCCAACACCAGGATGTCCGGCTTTTGCCGATGGTAACATTCGAGTGCTTCGTTACCGTTGGCGGCCAGGGTGATCCGAAACTCCTGGCGGCTTTCGAGGCTGTCTTTTATAATCTTAGCCAATGTTATTTCGTCTTCTGCTAATAATATATGTATCATTTCCGGATGGGTATTAAGAGTGTGAATGTACTTCCTTGCCGTTCCTTGCTTTGAAGGGTGATGCTGCCGCCGTGCCGCTCTACGATGTCTTTGACGTAACTGAGCCCGAGCCCGAAGCCTTTTACATCGTGGATGTTGCCTTTCGAGACACGGTAGAAACGTTCGAACACACGCGATTGCTGGGCCTGCGGGATGCCGATGCCATTATCCGTGACACTGAGTTGCAGCCATTCTTCGCTTTCGCGTGTCCGGATGTCGATATCGACGCTTGTTCCCGAATATTTGATGGCGTTGTCCAGCAGGTTGCTGATCATGTTCGTGAAATGTAGCTTGTCGGCATATATTGTAATCTCTTCCGGTTGCATATCCAGGTGGAAGCGTACTTCTTTATTTGCCTTTAGCATAAATTGGCGGATCAGGCTGTCCATGAGCGGGCGGAGCTGGAATGTCTCTTTCTGTAAACGGAAATTCTTGCGTTCGTCCACTGCCATGCTGAGTATCTTCTCGACTAATCCTGACAGGTGTTTAAGCTGCTGGCGGCAAAGGGTGAAGTATTCTTCACGCGTCTCTTTCTGTCTACGAAATTGAAGGTTTGCAGTGCGTCAATGGCCGAGTAGGTGATGGTGATCGGCGTCTTCAACTCGTGTGTCATGTTGTTGACGAAGTCATTCTTGATCTGTGCGATTGTCTTTTGCCGGAGGATTGTCCGGATCAGATAGGTATAGCAAGCCGTCGTGATGGCCAGAAGCAGGAGAGAGGCAAAGAGCAGCGTACCCATTTCCCGAAAGACCGTTTTGTCCGGAGAGACGATGAAGCCTTGTATCCCGATGCTGTCGTCGGCATTCACACCGATCTTCTGTGTCGGCATCAGCTGTGCCGGATTCTCGTTGTCAGGAAGGGAAGAGGCCAGCAAGGTGTCTTTTCCGAGCGTGAAGTCTATGAAATGCGGATTCCGTATGCCTTCCTGCCGGAGATAAGTGCCCCAAAGGCTGTCTAACTTCTGGATGTCTACCGGTGATAATCCGTTTATAGCCTGCCAGATGCCTTTGAAGGCCATGCGCATCATAGGGGTGTTTTCGGGTTTGTATAAGCCGAAGACAGTACTGTCGGCTGTTGTCTCAACCTTTAAACTGGTGCGATTATAGACTCTTCGGGGCTTTTGCCGGGAAGATGCGTGCGAGGTGCTGTCGAGTGAGAAAGTAAATTCGATCTGCCCGTGAGGTGCATCGTGAGCTGTGTCTTTCTCTAATGTTTCCAAGCGGAAGGTCAGGTCTTCGTTTATGGCCTGCTGGAGGGTTTCGTTGATCCGGCTTTGGAAGTGTTTCTTTTCGATCCGGTAACTATTCCAAAGCCAGTAACCCTGGAAAAGGAATGTCCCCAGAACCGAAAGTGTAACGAAAACCAATATGAGCCGTATCCGTAGTTTCATTGAGGCAAATATACAACTGATCTCAAAACCTTTTCCGCCCGGTAACACTAAATAACAGAACAAAATATTATCTTTGCCTCTATCCTTATTTGTTTAATATCTAATACCCCTGTATCAAATGAAGACACGCGTATTGATTTTGCTATCGTTGCTTTGCAGTTTATCACTCAGTGCCCAAATCCGCTTGGAGGGCTACAGGCAAGCCGACGTAAATCCTGAATTACTGGCGGGGCGCTGGAAAGCGCGCTGGATCTCCATGCCCGGTGAACCGGCTAATGTGTATGGTGTCTACCATATGCGTAAGACATTCGATCTGGCCGAAGTGCCGTCACGTTTTATCGTCCATGCGACGGCGGATAACCGCTATAAACTCTACGTGAACGGACAGTTCGTTTCGCTCGGGCCGTCGCGCGGGGATATCTATAACTGGAATTTTGAAACAGTCGACCTCGCCCCTTATCTGAAAAAGGGAAAGAATGTGCTGGCTGCTGTTGTCTGGAATTATGCCGAACAGAAACCGGTCGCGCAGGTCAGTTTTAATCAGACCGGATTCTTGTTGCAAGGAAATACGGATGCGGAAGCGGTTGTTAATACCGGTGATTCATGGCTTTGTATGAAGAATGAAGCCTATGCGCCTTGGCACAAACCTGTGTTGGGCTATTATGTGGCAGGTCCCGGCGAACTGCTTGCTGCCGCCAAATATCCTTGGGGGTGGGAGCAACCGGGTTACGATGATAGTCGTTGGCAGAAAGCCCGTTCCGGTATCGAGGGAGGGGCGAAAGGTTCGCGCGACTATCCCGGTCGGCTGCTCGTTCCTTGTCCGATCCCTCCGATGGAGATGCAGCCGGAACGTTTCGAAGCTGTCCGCATAGCCGAAGGGGTGAAAGCTCCTGCCGGTTTCCTGAAGAGTAAAACATCCCTGACGATCCCTGCCAACAGTAAAGTGCGTCTGCTGTTAGATAACGGGAAGCTGACGACGGGCTATCTTTCTCTTTTGTTCAGCAAAGGCAAAGAGGCCGAGATTGCGATCGGTTATGCCGAAGGGCTTTATGAGGGAGAGGAGAAAAGCACAACCAAGTCTTATTCGCTTCCGGAAAAGGGAAACCGGGACGAGGTGAAGGGTAAAAGGCTGATCGGTTACGAAGACAAGGTGATTGCCGACGGCGGTGAGGGGCGCAATTTCACCACCCTTTGGTGGCGCACATGGCGGTATGTGGATCTGACGATCTCTACGGCTTCCGAACCATTGGTGCTGGAAGATGTATATGGCACTTTCTCTGCTTATCCGTTCCGTCGCGAGATCGCATTCTCCGCTCCCGGACATGAGGATCTGAATAAGATGTTGGATATCGGCTGGCGTACGGCACGGCTTTGTGCGAACGAGACGTATATGGATTGCCCGTATTACGAGCAGTTGCAGTATTTCGGTGATACGCGTATCCAGGCAATGATTACCTTATATAATACACATGATGCATATATGGTGAAGAATGCGATCGAGCAGGGACGCCAGTCAATTGTGGCGGATGGGATTACGATGAGCCGTTATCCGTCCAGTCTGCACCAGTTTATTTCTTCTTTCTCCTTGTGGTGGATCTGTATGGGACATGATTATTGGATGTACCGGGGAGATGAAACCTATATGAAGACCTTGTTGCCTGCCTACCGGGGAGTACTTTCATGGTATGAGCAGTGGCTGAAGCCGGATCACAGCTTAGGGTATGTACCTCACTGGTTTTTTGCCGATTGGTCCGCCGGTTTTGAGTCTGGCGAGCCTGTGCGTGAGAAGGAGGGTAATTCTTCTTTCCAGGATTTGATGTATATCTTGACACTCGAATCGGCTGCCGAAATGGAACGGGCTTTTGGTATTCCGTCGATGGCGGACCACTATACGGAGATTGCTTCCGCCATCCGCGCTACGATCCGTTCCAAGTATTGGGATGAGGCGCGCGGCCTGTTTGCCGATACCTACGACCACCGCAGTTTCTCACAGCATGTCAATTCGTTGGCTATCCTGGCGGGTATTGTTACGGGGGATGAGGCTGCTACCGTGATGAAGCGTACTTTGAGCGACACTTCCCTGATCCAGGCGACAATCTATTTCCGTTATTATGTACATCAGGCATTGAAAGCGGCGGGGATGGGCGACCTGTTGCTCGACAACCTGCAAATCTGGCGTGATCAGATGGCGCTTGGCTTGACGACTTGGGCAGAAATGCCCGAGCCGACCCGTTCGGACTGCCATGCCTGGGGAGCCAGCCCGAACATCGAGTTCTTCCGTATCCTGTTGGGTATCGATAGCAAGGCTCCTGGATTTAAGGAAGTTCGTATCGCTCCGTCGCTGGGCGATTTGAAAGAGGTATCCGGAACAATGCCGCATCCGGCAGGCAGCGTTACCGCTGCTTATAAGATCGGTAAGGATGGAAAACTGACTGCCCGCCTTGTATTGCCTTCCGGTACCACCGGAGTGTTTGTCTGGAATGGGAAAGAATATAAACTCAAATCGGGAGAACAGGTGTTGACGGTAGAATAGGGGAACTAAGGATGAAAAGAATGTAATTCGGGGGGCTTATTGTAAAAAACGTATTTTCGCCTTTCACGCGGCCTCCAAAAGCGAACAAATGTTAATCCGCATTTTGGCCGTCAAAAAGGGACTTTTTCCTCTTTTTTGAGCGTTTTCAGCAATTACGACCGTCCAAATCGCCACCGCGACCGTGCTAATGTGTAGTGCACTCGGCACCTCGCAAAGATTAGGACGGTCGTAATGGCGATTATGACCGTCCTAATTGGAAAGAGGACCGTTTTCATGGCAAAAAAGCCCCTTAATTTCCTTGCGATATTTGGAACGCCGTCCGTTTTGTTTTCAAATATTCGATTCTCCGGGAGTTAAGGTTTTCCACTTTGTCGGCTTATCCGGCATTCGGCAATCAAAAAGAACGCTTTTTGGAATTGCCCCGGCACCTCATTTCTCCTGTTGTCAGAAATAAGGTCCAATCCCGTACAAATAGTCAATCCAAAACGGATCAACTTTTCAGGTGAAATAGAAAAACGGCCGAAAAGGGGGTTATTGTATAATTTGATT